>NZ_SOGC01000047.1:0-23667 GCF_004402765.1 Cryobacterium sp. TMT2-17-1 | reverse complement strand
TGCCGCGCCGACCCCGTCGGCCGCACCGAGGCCACCAAAACACCCGCCACCGGGTCCAGATTCAGGTCCTCAACGACCGTCTTATCGACACCCAGCAAAGTCCGCCATATTGTTAGAGACCGCACGCCGTTTTCCCGCCTATAAAGTTTCTTTCCTTTGACAGTCAGAAACCTAGACAGGAAGCGGCGTGCGGCCGTTAAGGCGCTCCGAAACACCCACAGATGAAGCAGGAGAGCCAAAATCTCCGTCGAATTGGTTCGACACCGGGCACGGCACCCCGCCTGTGATGAACAGCGATCACGCGGTGATCTCAGCCCCAGCCTTCCGGAAACGACACAACCATTCGATGGGGAATCGCCTAATCCTGCTTAAGGTTTGCCGGGATGCTGGCGGTGTCGGCGCGGTCCGCCGGCAGGGGCCGCGCATGCGGGATCTTGCTGCCGAGCACCATTGCGACGACATCGCGGGCGATGCGCTGCGGGGTCAGCCCAACACGGTCGAGGATCTCGGCGCGGGTGCCGTGGTCGAGGAATTCGTCGGGCAGCCCCAGTTCGGTGACCGCCGTGTCCACGCCGGCTTCACGCAGATCTTGACGGACACGGGTGCCGACGCCGCCGACCCGGACGCCGTCCTCGATGGTCACGACGATGCGGTACTCCGCGGCCAGGGCCACGATGCTCCGCGGTACCGGGACGACCCAGCGCGGGTCGACGACGGTGGCTCCGATGCCCTGGGCTGCGAGCCGGTCCGCCACATCGAGACCGATCGTGGCCATCGGCCCGACAGTGACGATCAGCACGTCTTTCTGGGCTGATTCCAAGAGCACGTCTACGCCGTCGCCCAGGCGGCGCACGGCGTCGATTGGGGCGCTCACGCTGCCCTTGGGAAAGCGCAGCACAGTGGGCGCGTCGTCGACGGCCACGGCCTCTTCGAGCTCCTCTGCCAGGCGCACCGAGTCCCGAGGTGCCGCGAGGCGGATCCCGGGGACGACCTGAAGGATCGCCAGGTCCCAGATGCCATGATGGCTGGGACCGTCGGGCCCGGTCACCCCGGCCCGGTCGAGCACGAATGTGACGCCGGCCTTGTGCAGGGCGACATCCATCAGGACTTGGTCGAACGCTCGGTTGATGAAGGTGGCGTAGAGCGCGACGACCGGGTGCAGGCCGCCGAAGGCGAGGCCGGCGGCACTGGTGACGGCGTGCTGCTCGGCGATGCCCACATCGTGCACCCGGGCGGGGAATCTCTCGGCCATCTTGTGCAGGCCGGTGGGACGGAGCATGGCCGCGGTGATGCCCACGATCTTCGGATCGAGTGTGGCAAGGCGCAGCAGCTCGTCGGCGAACACCGACGTCCAGGAGGGTGCGCCGGCGGATTCGGTGGACTCCCCTGTTTCCGGGTCGATCTGGCCGACCGCATGGAACTGGTCGGCGGTGTCCTGAACGGCCGGGTCGTATCCCTTACCCTTCTGGGTGATCGCGTGCACGATCACCGGCGCGCCGTAGCCCTTGGCCTGATGGAGCGCCTCGACCATCGCCGCCATGTCGTGGCCGTCGATCGGACCGATGTACTTGATGTCGAGGTTGGAGTAGAGCGCCTCGTTGTTGGAGAACCGGGCGAGGAAGCCGTGCATGCCGCCGCGCACGCCGCGGAAGAACGCCCGGGCGGGCGCGCCCATCCGTTCGAAGGCCTGACGGCTGGTCAGATAGGCACTGTGGTACGCCTGTCGGGTGCGCACGGTGTTCAGGAAGCGGGCCATGCCGCCGATGGTGGGCGCGTAGGAGCGGCCGTTGTCATTCACGATGATGATCAGGCGACGGGTGTTGTCGTCGCTGATGTTGTTGAGGGCTTCCCAGGTCATGCCCCCGGTCAGGGAGCCGTCGCCGACGACCGCGATCACATGGCGGTCGCTCTGCCCGGTCATCTCGAAGGCTCGGGAGATGCCGTCAGCCCAGGACAACGAGCTGGAGGCGTGGGAACTCTCCACGATGTCGTGCTCGGACTCGCGCCGCTGCGGGTAGCCGGCCAGGCCGCCGGCCTGGCGGAGGAGGCTGAAGTCCTGGCGCCCGGTGAGCAGCTTGTGCACGTAGGCCTGATGTCCGGTATCGAAGACAATGGCGTCACGCGGGGATTCGAAGACCCGGTGCAAAGCGATGGTCAGCTCGACCACGCCGAGGTTGGGACCAAGGTGCCCGCCGGTCTTGGAGACTTCCCGAACGAGGAACGCCCGCACCTCGGCCGCGAGCTGGACGAGCTGTTCCATCGAGAGGCGATCCAGATCTCTCGGCCCGAAGATCGTGTCCAGTAGCGCCATCGATAACACCTTTCACGTTGCGCTATCCGCCACCAGAAAACCGGCGCATAGATTCGGTCAAGCCGAGTCTACGCGCCGGTTTCGGTAGCTGGCCTAAAGGCTCCTGCGTGCTAGGCGACCAGCGAACGCAGGACGTACTGCAGGATGCCGCCGTTGCGGTAGTAATCGGCCTCACCCGGGGTGTCGATGCGGACGACCGCGTCGAACTCGACTGTGGCCTTGCCGGCGGCAGACTGCGCACTCGGCGCCGCCGTGACGCGCACCGTCTTCGGGGTGACCCCGCTGTTCAGCTCGACGAGACCCTCGATTGTGACGACCTCCGTGCCGTCCAGTCCAAGTGACGCCCAGCTCTGGCCGGCCGGGAACTGCAGAGGCACGACGCCCATCCCGATCAGGTTCGAACGGTGGATGCGTTCGAAGCTCTCCGTGATGACGGCCTTCACCCCGAGGAGGCTGGTGCCCTTCGCGGCCCAGTCGCGGGACGAACCCGAACCGTATTCCTTGCCACCGAAGATGACCAGCGGCGTGCCGGCGGCCTGGTAGTTCTGCGAAGCGTCATAGATGAACGCCTGCGGAGCCCCGTCAACGGTGAAGTCGCGGGTGTAGCCACCCTCGACTCCGTCCAGCAGCTGGTTGCGGAGACGGATGTTCGCGAATGTGCCGCGGATCATGATCTCGTGGTTGCCGCGGCGCGAGCCGTAGGAGTTGAAGTCGCCCCGTTCGACGCCGTGCTCCAGCAGGTAGGCGCCGGCCGGGCTATCGGCCTTGATCGAACCAGCAGGGCTGATGTGGTCGGTCGTGACCGAGTCGCCCAGTTTGGCCAGCACACGGGCACCGACAATGTCGACCACCGGGGTGGTCTCCATGGTCATGCCGTCGAAGTATGGGGGCTTCCGCACATACGTGGACTCAGGGTCCCACTCGAAGACCTCGCTGTCCGGTGTCGGCAGGCCGCGCCAGCGCTCGTCGCCCTCGAAGACATGGCCGTACTGCTTCGTGAACATGCCGGTGTCGATCGAGCCGTCGATCGTGGACTGCACCTCGGCGGAGTCGGGCCAGATGTCCTTGAGGAACACCTCGTTGCCGTCGCTGCCGATGCCGAGCGCATCCGTCTCGAAGTCGAAGTTCATCGAGCCTGCGAGGGCGTAAGCGATGACCAGCGGCGGGCTGGCCAAGTAGTTCATCTTGACGTCGGGGCTGATCCGACCCTCGAAGTTGCGGTTGCCTGAGAGCACCGCGGTGACGGCCAGGTCGTTGTCGTTGATCGCGGTCGTGACCTCGTCGATGAGCGGGCCGGTGTTGCCGATGCAGACCGTGCAGCCGTAGCCGACGGTGTAGAAGCCGAGGGCCTCGAGGTCGCCGGTGAGGCCGGCCTTCTCGTAGTAGTCGGTGACGACCTTCGAGCCCGGAGCCAGGGTGGTCTTGACCCACGGCTTGCTCGTGAGGCCCTTCCTGACGGCGTTTCGGGCGAGCAGGCCCGCGGCGAGCATGACACTCGGATTGGACGTGTTCGTGCACGAGGTGATGGCCGCGACAGCGACCGCTCCGTGGTCGAGCGTGTAGTTCGCGCCGTCTTGCGTGGTGATCGCGACGGGCCTGGACACGCTGATCGGAGCGTGGCTCACGTGGTTGTGTGAGGCCTTGTGGTCAAGGTTCTCGTCCTCGGCGGTGAAGCCGATCGGGTCTGAAGCAGGGAAAGAGGCCTCGACGGCCGCGTCCACAACAGTCCAGTCCTGCGTCGCGTAGCTCTGCAGGTCAAGTTCGAACTGCGACTTCGCCTCGGTGAGGATGACGCGGTCTTGCGGGCGCTTCGGGCCGGCAATCGACGGCACGACGGTGCCCAGGTCGAGCTCGAGGTACTCGCTGAAGACGGGCTCCTTGTCGGCATCGTGCCACAGGCCCTGCAGCTTCGAGTAGGCCTCGACGAGTGCAACCTGCTCGTCGCTGCGACCCGTCAGGCGCAGGTAGTCGAGGGTGACGTCGTCGATCGGGAACATCGCGGCCGTGGATCCGAACTCCGGGCTCATGTTGCCGATCGTGGCCCGGTTGGCCAGCGGAACCTGCGAGACACCCGCGCCGTAGAACTCGACGAACTTACCGACCACGCCGTGCTTGCGCAGAATCTGGGTGATGGTGAGCACGACATCCGTCGCGGTGACGCCGGTCGGGATGGAGCCGTTGAGCTTGAAGCCGACCACCTTGGGAATGAGCATCGAGATGGACTGGCCGAGCATGGCTGCCTCGGCTTCGATGCCGCCCACACCCCAGGCGAGCACGCCAAGGCCGTTGACCATGGTCGTGTGCGAGTCGGTTCCCACGCAGGTGTCGGGGTAGGCCTGAAGCACGTCGTTGCCCTCCGCGTCCGGCACGGTGCGGGTCATCGTGACGCGGGCCAGATACTCCAGGTTGACCTGGTGCACAATGCCGGTTCCGGGCGGCACGACCTTGAAATCGTTGAACGCGGTCTGGCCCCAGCGCAGGAACTGGTACCGCTCACCATTGCGCTCGTACTCGATCTCCACGTTGCGCTCGAGGGCGTCCGCGGTTCCGAACAGGTCGGCGATGACGGAGTGGTCGATGACCAGCTCGGCCGGAGCCAGCGGGTTGATCTTCTTCGGGTCGCCGCCGAGTTCGGCGACGGCCTCGCGCATGGTGGCGAGGTCGACGATGCACGGCACGCCGGTGAAGTCCTGCATAACGACGCGGCCAGGGGTGAACTGGATCTCGGTGTCGGGTTCCGCCGTTGGGACCCACTCACCCAGGGCGCGAATGTGGGCCTCGGTGATGTTGGCGCCGTCCTCGGTGCGAAGGAGGTTCTCCAGCAGCACTTTCAGGCTGAACGGAAGCCTCTCGTAGCCCGTTACCGCGTCGAGACGAAAGACCTCGTAGTCCGTCGACCCGACCCGCAGGGTGTCCTTGGCTCCAAAACTGTTTACGACCGCATTATTAAGCGCCGACACGATGCCCTCTCCTTCGTGGAAACCGACGGCGAAACCGTCCGCAATCCTCAATCCTGACGACCAGACGCCTGCCCCTGCCAGCAAGGGTAACCTAACCGGCGGATGCCACGTGCGGACGATGTCCAACGCCGAACTATCTTGACGTAGAGATAACTCTAGCGGTGCCACCGCGTTTCCCGCGCCTATTTCCGGCGGGTGTCGCGGAATCGCGGTGAATTTATTCGGGCCGGCGACCCGCTGCGTCGTCGGTCTCCCGGTCGTCGGCGCGGTAGACCGCCCGGACCACCAGCCACGAGATCACCAGGAGTGGCGCGTAGAGCGGAATCCCCATCAGGAGCTTGACGGCGCCGAGCCACTCCACGTTTCCGGAGTAGTAGAGGGGAAGCTGAACAGCCAGGCGCAGGGCGAACAAGCCCGCCCAGCAGAGCGTGAGAATGGTCAGCACCCGACGCCTGGACCGGTTCGACCGCCAGGCGATTCCCTCGCCCATCAGGAATCCGACAGCCAGCCCGATCAGCGGCCAGCCGACGACCGCCGAGATGAAGAGGGCTCCGCCGTACAGTCCATTGGTCCAGAATCCGGGCAAAAAGAAGTCTTCGGCGCGGCCAGTGAACAGAGCGAGCACGGCGCTGACGATCAGTGCCACCAGGCCGCCGACGGCAGGCGTCACCGTTTGGCGGCTAATCCGGCGCAGAACGATGAAAACGACGCCGATCAGCACCGGCACAACAAGGGACAGCACCAGCGACTGCTCGGGAAAAAACTGCCGGGTGAAGGTGTAGGTGATCAGGAAGACGAGTCCGGGCAGCAGGGCCTCGACCAGTCCACGGATGCCGCCCATCGCGGCCAGCAGGGCGCGCCCGCTGATCGGATCACCCTCGGCCGCCGGCGTGAAGCCGGCCCGCCGGGCCGCCGCCGCCATGCCGTCGGCGAACGCGGCCGGCACGGGCGAGTCAGGCGCGTTCTCTGATGCGTCGGGCTCGCGGGCCTCATCGGGGAGTGGTGCGTCCGTCATCCCGGCGTTCTTCAGGACTGGCCCGGCTCGGCCGCAGTGGCGGGGGTGGCCGGCATCCGCAGCGGAATGAGGTCACGCGGCGGCATCGGGGCGGATCCGCGCACCACGACGATGCTGCGGAACAGGTTTTCGATCTCGGTCGCGGCGTCGGTGTTGATGGCACCCTCGCCGGCAATCACGCCGCGCAGGAACCAGCGCGGGCCGTCGACTCCGATGAAGCGGGCCAGCCTGCTCGTTCCGTCGGATCCCTGACCCGCGGCCACGGGGATCTCGGCCACCAATTCGGGGCCGAACGGGCCTTCGCGCAGAGTCGTCGTTCCGCCCTGCTTGCCGATCTGATCGGCGATCTGGGCGCGGATTTCGTTCCACAGGCCACTTGAGCGGGGCGCGGCGAACGGCTGTACCTGGAGGGTGGAGCCGGCGTAGTCGAGCCCGATCGCCACGACCCGCTTGCTGCCCTCTTCGATCTCCAACCGTAGGTGAAGCCCCTCACGCGGGAGGATCTTGACCCCGCCGAGGTCCACGTAGGGCCGCACCGGGTTGGCTTCGGCTTCGTCGAGGGGACCCTCGGTCGCACGATCGCCCGGCGCCGACTTGGCCGTCTCGTCCGGGTTCTCCTCCGGGTTCGCGGTGTCGCTCACTGGTTGTCTCCTGACGTTGAGGTGCCCGTGCTGATGTTCCGGCTCAGGCCGGTGGACCCGAATCCGCCAACCCCGCGCTGGCTGCCGGGCAGCCGATCCACGGGAATAAACGTGGCCCGACTGACGGGCATGATGATGATCTGGGCGATGCGGTCGCCGATCGCGATCGCATGGGGCGTGGTCTGGTCGGTGTTAAGCAGCGTCACCTTGATCTCGCCACGATACCCGGCGTCGACGGTGCCCGGCGCGTTCACGATCGTGATGCCGTGCTTGGACGCGAGACCGCTGCGGGGCACGACGAATGCCGCGAAACCGTCGGGCAGGGCGATCGCCACGCCCGTGCCGACCAGTGCTCGTTCGCCGGGGGCCAAGACTAGAGCCTGGGAGGAATGAAGGTCCGCTCCCGCGTCACCCGGGTGCGCGTAGCTCGGGAGGATGGACGCGGTAATCAGGACTTCGACGCTTTCTGCCACGTGTCGAGGCTAGTGCAGAAGTCTGATCGAATAGACCCATGCCTGAATATCGCGAAAAACTCTGGGCCTCTCCCGCACCTTATGTGGCGACTGCGCTCATCATTCCTGCCAGCATCCTCGTGTTCGCACCGATTTCGATGCTGGCCGGGGTGCTGCTGGCCGCCGGTCTGTACGCCGCTTGCGTTCTGGCGCTGCTCTTGTCGGCACCGGTGGTGCAGGTGCGGGGCGGTGAGCTCACCGCCGGGCGCGCGAGCATATCGATCGATCTGGTCGGCGAGGTTTTGCCCTTCGACGGAGATGAGGCCGCCCTGGAACGTGGCCAACGGCTCGACGCCCGGGCCTGGCTGCTCATCCGCGGGTGGATTCGGCCCGTCGTGCGAATCCCGATCGTGGATGCGACGGATCCGGCGCCGTATTGGCTGGTGTCGACGCGGCGCCCACAGAAATTGGCCGCCGCGATCAATGGATCGCGACGGCCAGCATCACATGATTGAGCGCGTTTAGGAGTCGCACTCCAGGCATACCAGGCCGAGCTTGGTCTCGTGCGACATCTGCGAACGGTGCTTCACCAGGAAGCACTCCACGCAGGTGAACTCGTCCGCCTGCGGAGGCAGAACGACGACATCGAGGTCGAGGTCGGACAGATCAGCGCCGGGAAGGTCGAAACCACCGGGGTTGTCCGAGTCGTCGACATCTACGACACCGGACATCTTGTCGGGTACGCGCTCCTTGAGGGCCTCAATCGACTCTGAGTCGTCTTCGGTCTTCCGTGGTGCGTCGTAATCGGTTGCCATACCCATCCATTCAGTTACGCCGAGAAAGGATTTCGGCGGCCATAGTTTCCAACAATCCGGGCGGAATAGCAAACTACACGCCGCGTCATTTGCTCGGCACAGTCATCAACTTGCGGCACGCCCGGCGTATTCCCCGAAGATTCACTCTTTACATGGCAGTCTTAGGCGCACTAGTGATGGCGAAAGGGCTTTCAACATGCAGGAATTGAAAGTTATTGGAGTCGAGAGCGGTGCGTTGCTCGCAGCGTCTGAAGAGGGAGACCGATTCAGGATCCCCATCGACGAAGTTCTCCAGTCCCGGCTTCGCCAGGCCCAGGTGGAACCAGCGTCGGGGCCGAAGCTGAGTCCCCGGGAAGTGCAGGCGCACATCCGTGCCGGCATGTCCGCCGAGGACGTCGCCGCGGTCACGGGTGCGTCCCTCGATTTTGTGCGCCGCTTCGAGGGCCCGGTCGTCGCCGAACGCGACTACATGGTCTCCTGCGCGCTGAGCGTGCCGGTGCACACCGCCATCGACCTCGACCCGATCGAGGGCGGCGCCACCTTCGGCACCGTCATCCGTGAGCGTCTGGCCTCGCTCGGCGCCACGAACGAGCGCTGGGCCAGCTGGAAGGAACCCGGCGCCGGCTGGATCGTCAAACTGGCCTTCACCGCCGATGACATCGACCACGACGCCCGGTGGGGCTTCGAACCCAAGAAGAACTCGCTCTCTCCGGTCGGCAGTGAAGCCATCGCCTTGTCGCAGCAGGGTGAACTGAAGGGTGCCCTGATCCCGCGGCTGCGGGCCGTCGGCGCCGAGACCAGCCTCGCCGATGTGTCCCGCTTCGACAGCGGCGCCTTCACCTTCAAGGAATCACTGTCCGAGGAGACGTTGCACGATACGGCGCCGATTCTGGACCCGGTGCCGTATTCCCGGTCGGCCGGCACGACGGATGCCGTGTCCCGTGCAGCCATCAAGCGCGCCGACGAACCGCCGCAGAGCCTGAGCGAGACGGCCGACCTGCTGGCGTCACTGCGCCGCCGCCGCGGGGAGCGCGAAGCCGCCGCTTTCGAAAGCAACCAGGTCGAGAGCCACTCCAGCCACAGCAACCCCGCCAGCACCAGCCCGGCCCCGGGCATCCGTCTGGTGAACCAGCCGGTCGAGGCCGCCGCGGAACCCCACGCCGCTCCCTCGGCTCTCGCCGCCCCGCCGACCGAGGCCCCCCGCAACGCCTGGTCTGCCCAGGCCGCCGGGGGTCAATCACCGGCCGCGACTCCGCGAGCGTCGGGTCATGGCAAGCGCGGGCGGGCCTCGATGCCCAGCTGGGACGAAATCGTGTTCGGTGCCCGCACCGACGACGACCTGCCCTAGCACGCAGGGTTTCAATGGCGCCGGCACCGGCACCGGTCCGACGAGCCTGTGCATACGACTCGCCCACGCATTCGACTACCCTAGGCAAGTGAGAATCAACACCCGGCTGCGATCCACAAGCCGGATTCCTCTGCTCCAGGCAGTGAAGACATCCGTGGCCGTCGCCCTCGGCTGGATCCTGTCGCAACTGCTACTGGACACGGAGCAGCTGCCCGTCTTCGCCGCGATCGCCGCCCTGCTGGTGGTGCAGCCGAACATCAACCAGACCCTCGGTCGCGCGGTCGAACGCAGCCTGGGTGTTATCGGCGGGGTCATCATCGCCTATGGCGTCGGTGTCGCATTCGGCCAGTCCAGCTGGGTCGTTCTCCTGGCCATCGTGTTCTGCATCATGCTGGCGTGGGCGCTTCGGCTGGCCCCCAGCTCGGCGAGCCAAATTCCGATCAGCGCCATGCTCCTACTCACAATCGGCACGGCTACGGCTGAGTACGCGCGGGACCGCATCGTCGAAACCATCATCGGGGCGGCGGCCGCACTCCTCGTCAACGCCCTGATCGTGCCGCCAGTGCTTCTTCGTCCGGCGCACGCGGCTGTGATCCGACTTGCGTACGAGATCGCGGACACCCTCGACCGGATCGTCGACGCCCTGCGGTTTCCGCAGAAGGCCAGCCAGATCGAAGAGATGATGATTAAGGTGCGTCTGCTGCGCCCCATGCTCGCCAAGGCGGATCAGGCGCTCAAGCAGGCCGAGGAGAGCCTCACGCTCAACCCGCGGCACGCGGTGAACCGGCGTCTCCTCGACATCGACGAGGAGCTCTTCGCCCGGCTGACCTCGCTCGTCGCACGCGCGATCGGCATGACCCGGTCCCTGCGCGACCACTACGACCATTCCCTGCACCTCGAGCCCACGGTGCTCGCGATCACTGTCGAGCTGAGCCGTGCCGCCCATGACCTGAGGCTCCTCGCCGAACAGGTGGACCACCCCGGCGTCCAGCAGGTCAGCCTGCCGCAGGAACCACCCACCCTGACCGCCCCCCTGATCATTGCGACGCCTCATCCGCAGCACTGGATCCTGATCGGATCCCTGATGGAGGACCTACGACGGGTGCGTGAGGAGATCAAGGGCGAATAGCCGATGATGTCCGAGGTGCACAATATGCCCGTCGGATCGAAAGGGAGCGCCCGCGTATCTGGCCCCGAACGCCTGCGCTCGGCCCGAGCAGCGTGGTCTCTCATTCACGACCAATACCCCGGGGTGTAGAGGATCGGAGCGGCCGCGTCGGTACCCTGACCAAAGGTCGACACGAGAGGGACCTCACTCTCGTGGGGTCCCTCTCGTGTTTGTTGTCCACCCTGCGCAGACCTCTGCGCGGGGACGACTACGCCTGGTTGAGCGCGGCCTGAAGTTCGATGGTGATGATGACCTTTTCGCCGAGCAGCATTCCGCCGGTCTCAAGGGCCGCGTTATAGGTGAGGCCGAAGTCGGCGCGGGTGACCTCGGTCTTCGCCGTGGCGCCGGCCTTGTAGTTGCCGTACGGGTCGGTGCCGAAGCCGCCGAACTCGAAGTCGAAGGTTACGGGCTTGGTGACGCCCTTGATGGTGAGGTTGCCGTCGACGAGGAAGTCGTCCTCGACCTGACGCACGCCGGTAGAGACGAAGCTGATGGTCGGATAGGTCTCGGCGTCGAAGAAATCGCCGGTGCGCAGGTGGCCGTCGCGGTCCGCCTGGTTGGTGTCGATCGTCACGACCTGGGCCGTGGCCGTGACGGAGGAGTCGAGCGGGTTCTCGCCGGTAACGAAGGTCGCGTCGAACTTCTCGAACGTGCCCTTGACCTTGCTGATCATGAGGTGGCGGATGCTGAAACCGACCTCACTGTGGGTCGGGTCGATGGTCCAGGTTCCGGCCTTGTAGCCGGGTATGCTCGCTGCGGTGGTCTGAGTCATGGGTTCTCCTCAATTCGCGGAACGGTGGATTCTCGTCCTCACATTCATGCAAGCGCATAGGAAAGTGAAATATTCCGAATCGGGGAGAGTTCTTTTCGACAGTGGTCCGGCCACTCCTGCCGGAATCCCTTGACTGCCTCCGGGGCCGAGGGTACCGTCGGTCGCTCAGGGGCTGGTGCATGGGTGGAACGGAGGGCTGAAATGCGCTCACGGTTTTTGCTCCCCCTGGGTCTGCTGATCGCCCTGCTCGCCGGATGCGCGTCCCCGGCCCCTTCGTCGCCCTCCTCTGCTTCGGCAACGGCAACCGAGAGCGTGGTAATGCGCCCCATCACCGAGGGCGGTCTGCCTGCCGCGGGCTTCACCGTCACCGAGGAGACGACCGTCACGCTCGACTGTGGCAGCGCGTCGTTCGATGATCGGCCGTCCGCAGTCGCCGTCGACGACAACATCCACGCCTGCACACCGTCGAGCGCGTTCGCCGTAGCGTGCTGGCAGGATGCGGCGCCCGGCTTTGTGGCCTGCTACCGCGACCCGTGGACCACGGCGGTGGTGCGCCTGCCGAGCACCGGGAGCCTGCCGGCGGCCACCGCGCCCGAGCAGGCGCGACCGCTCGGGCTGTTGCTCAGCGACGGGGACCGCTGCCTGATTCGCAGCGGTGGCGTTTGGAACGACCTGACCGAGCACCCCGCCTGGTACGGCACCTACTCGTGCACGGAAGATGGGGCGGTCTGGGCGGAGAGCGCAGACGGCATCGATCGGTCAGGCCCCCGATGGACGGTACGCGTCGCGCCCATTTCGGGGGGAGATCCGCTCACCACCCGCGAAGTCGTCACGGCGTACTTCGTCGGCACGGCAGAGGGCTAGCGGACTGAGAGCTGACCGGGCGCCCGACGGACTGGGTCATGACTTTGGTGACACCCAGCTGAGGACACTCCGGTGCCTCCGACGAAGACGAGAATGCGTGATTAGAGTGTGCCGGCATCCATGAGGTCCTACTCGGTGCGGTTCGCTGCACAATCTGGATTTGGGGTTCACTCCTGGGATGCGCTGAGGGCGGCCCGGCCGCGCAGCACCAGGAGCTTGTAGGCAGCATCATCGATCTGCTCCAGCGTGAGCCGCCCGGTATCGACCGCTTCGACGATTCTGCCGATCAGAACTGTGACATCGGTGCCGTACCGCGCGGGATTCGCCGGCAGAACGGAGAGCAGCATGGTGTTGCCCGCTGCCAGGGCGGCGATCCCGTTCTCGGCCGGGTCGGCGTACTCCGGCAGGCCGAAGTCCTGGAGCATCAGCAGATCGTCGGTAATCGTGACGCCGTCGAAACCGAGTTCGGTGCGGAGGATCTCGTGCCAGGCCGGCGACAGGCTCGCCGGACGCGGATCGACGCTCGGGTAGGCCAGGTGGCCGAACATGATCAGCGCCGCGCCAGCCTCGATTCCGGACTGAAACGAAGGCGCCTCACGGGTCAGCCAGTCCTGATAGCCAAGCGGAGTCGACGGGATGCTTCGGTGCGAGTCCCCCGGCGCCGCCCCGTGACCGGGGAAGTGCTTGAGCGTGCTCAGAACCCGCGCACGCTCACCGGTGACCGCCGCAGCCACCCGGGCGGATGCCGACGCCGGGTCGGTGCCGAGCATCCGGCCGGCCAGGAACGAGCTCGGGTCGGCCGTGACGTCGGCGACGATGCCGAAGTTGACACTCACGCCGACGGACTGGAGCAGGGTCGACCGACTGCGGAAGGCATCCTCTGTGGCCGGTGCGGGGAGCGTCTGCAGCTGGGCAGCCCCGGGCGCCAGGTCGGCGGGCAGCCGGGAGACCTCGCCGCCCTCCTGATCGATGCCGATGAGCAGCGGGAGTTCCGGGTCGGGACTGAGGGCATCCGTCATTGCCCGCATTTCTTCCGGGGAGACCGGCACGTTGTCATCCATCAGGATGAGTCCACCGAGGCCGTTCGCCCCGGCGAAGGTGCGCAGCTCGGCCGCATCTGTTCCCGGCTGGTGCAGCATCAGTAGGCTGGCGACCTTCTCGGTCAGGGACATGGCGGCCAGGCGGCGAGTGGCGTCTTCGGCAACGGGGCCGGCCGACCAGCCGGGCCCGAGCGGGGCGGCAGTGCCGCTTTTCGCGTCTGTTCCGCGCGCCGCGGTGCAGTCGGAGGGGGTGAGGGCCAGCAGGGCCATGGCGGCGAGCGCCGCCAGGCGGCGGGCTGGGGCCGGGTGTCGTCGGCCGGAGATCACCGATCCAGGCTAACCTGCCGGCAGCTACCGCGGCGAAGCGCCCATCCGCTTCACCGCTGGCGGCGTTACAATCGGTCTTCGAGCGGGGAGGCGCGCATGCAGATGAGGGACATGGCCGGCGAGGCCGTGCTGATCGCCGCCGGCGGGCGGTCCATCCTCCTGCAGATCGCCGACCCGGCGATCGGCCACGGAATTGCGCACCACAGCGACTTCGCCTCCCGACCGCTCGATCGGCTGCGCGGCACCCTGACCTACGTGTACGCGGTCGTGTTCGGAACGCCGGAGGAGGCTGCCCGGGCACGACGCCGGGTCGATCACGCCCACGCCCCGGTGTCGGGCTTGGCCACCGAGGCTCGTCCGGCTTACACCGCCTTCACCCCAGAACTGCAGCTCTGGGTGGCGGCGACCCTGTATGACTCCGCCATGACCATGCGGGAGCTGGTCTACGGCCCGCTCGACGGAGCCACGGCGGACGCGCTCTACCGGGAGTACGCCGTGCTGGGCACGGCGTTGCAGATGCCCGCGGAGCTGTGGCCGCCCAACCGGGCCGCCTTCGCCGCCTACTGGGACCGACGCGTCGGCGAGTTGCAGACGGATGCCGCCACGCGCGCCGTGGCACGCCAGCTGCTGCATCCCCGCACCGGGCCGCTCTGGCTGCGGCTGATGATGCCACTGGGCCGGTTCGTGACCGTCGGACTGCTCCCCTGCTCGGTGCGGGAACTGTTCGACCTGCCCTGGACCGCGGGGGCGCAGCGCCGCTTCGACCGGCTGATCCGGCTGACCATACGTGTCTATCCCCGGCTTCCGCGCCGGCTGCGCCACTGGCCCAAGAACCACTACCTGCGCGCGATGCGGTAGTCGCCTGGGCTCGCGGTAGTCTGAGGGTTTCCCCAGCCTGAGGATTCCAATGACGCAGCACTCGGCCCCCGCCGCCCCGGGCACGCCCGACGGTCTCGACGCGATCGACCGGCAGATCGTGGCCGAACTCAGTCGCGACGGCCGCCTGTCGATGCGCCAGCTGGCCGTGCTCGTGCACATTTCCCGCACCACCGCGCACACCCGGATGCAGAATCTCGTGCGTCACGGTGTGGTCACTGGATTCGGCGCACAGATCGACCGCCGGGCGCTCGGGCTCAGGGTCTCCGCCCTCGTGATCGTCAAGATCGGCGATGTCTCCTGGGCCGAGATGGCCCGGCGCCTGAGTGAACTGCCCTTCGTCGAAAAAGCTCAGGCCGTGAGCGGCGACATCGACATCATCCTCACCGTCAGCGCTCCGGACCACGAGCAGCTGAGCCAAGCCATCCTGCGCGATATCCACAGCATGCCCGGCGTGATCTCCACCCGGTCCCACCTCATCCTCGAGGAAATCACCGGCCTGCCCCCGGCTCGCGCTGCGGACAGCTGGCGCTGAACGGTCGTTTTCCGCGGACGAATGGCCCGGCACGACGCCGCTTCGGACCAATCGTTCGTATCCGTCGCCGGGGCACCGTCGACGGCGCGGAGATGCCCCACCATTGCGACATGAGCCTCAATGTCGAGAGCCTGGTTGAGAGCCCCCTCGCCGCGCCGCGTCCCCTCCGCCTGATCGATGACACCGGTCGCGCCGCGCCACTCGATGAGGCCGGTGGGTTTGACCTGCCGGACCCGGGCACACTGCTCAATCTCTACCGGCGCATGGTCGTCGCCCGCCGGTTCGACGTGCAGGTCACCGCGCTGACCCGGCAGGGACGCCTGGCGACGTACCCGTCAGCTCTCGGCCAGGAGGCCTGCGAGATCGCCGCGGTCGCCGCCCTCGGCGCCGAGGACTGGCTCTTCCCCACCTACCGGGACAGCATCGCCCTACTGACCCGCGGCGTGCCGCCCGAGCACATCCTGGCCTCGTTCCGCGGGGACTGGCACAGCGGCTACGACCAGAACGCCCACCGGATCGCCCCGCAGGCCACCCCTCTGGCTACCCAGGCGCTGCACGCCGTGGGGCTCGCGACCGCGTCCAAGCTCAAACGGGAGCGCACCGTCGCACTGACTCTGCTCGGCGACGGCGCCACCAGCGAGGGCGACGCCCACGAGGCGTTCAACTTTGCTGCCGTCTGGCAGGCCCCGGTCGTCTTCGTGGTGCAGAACAACCAGTACGCGATCAGCGTGCCGCTGGACAAGCAGATGCGCTGCCGCACCATCGCCGACAAGGCCATCGGCTACGGGATGCCCGGCTACTTCGTTGACGGCAACGACGTCGCCGCAATGTACGCGGTCACCTCGTCGGCAGTGGAGAACGCCCGCGCCGGCCACGGCCCGACCCTGATCGAGGGTCTGACCTATCGGATGGAGGCACACACGAACTCCGACGACCCGAGCCGCTACCGCGATCCCGGGGATCTGGAGATCTGGCGACGCCGCGACCCGATCACCCGCCTGGACACCTACCTGTGCGAGATCGGTGCGCTGAGCGACGCGGAGCGTGCGGACATCCGTGCCGAGGCCGAGGATCTGGCGGCGGACACCCGCGAATGCATGACCCGGTCCGCGCCAGTGGATCCGCTGGAGCTATTCGACCACGTCTACTCGACCCCGCGCGCCGCCCTGGCGGAACAACGAGCCTTCCTCGCAGCTGAGCTCGACGAGCACGCCGAACACGCCGTCGCAGCATCCGTCGCCGCTCACTCAGGAGTCAACTCATGACGCTCCCCGACACCGCACCGACGCCCCTGCGCGCACCGGTCACTCTCACCATGGCAGCGGCGTTGAACGCCGCGATCCAGGACGCGATGCGCGACGATCCGACGGTCGTCCTGTTCGGTGAGGATGTCGGCCCGCTCGGCGGCGTCTTCCGTGTGACCGACGGGCTGTACGCCGAATTCGGGGAGAGCCGCGTGAGCGACTCGCCGCTGGCCGAATCGGGGATTGTGGGCACCGCGATCGGCATGGCCATGTACGGCCTGCGCCCGGTGGTCGAGATGCAGTTCGACGCGTTCAGCT
Organism: Cryobacterium sp. TMT2-17-1; assembly: GCF_004402765.1. NCBI lineage: Bacteria > Bacillati > Actinomycetota > Actinomycetes > Micrococcales > Microbacteriaceae > Cryobacterium > Cryobacterium sp. TMT2-17-1. Next base: position 6,981 of record NZ_SOGC01000047.1, on the reverse strand, counting down.
ACCCGGCGTTCGAGCAGATCGTTTCGCACGTGGCCAAGATGCGCAACCGCACCCGTGGGCGCATCCAGCTGCCCCTTGTGATCCGGATCCCCTACGCCGGCGACATCGGGGGTGTGGAACACCACTCCGATTCCTCCGAGGCCTACTGGACGGCCACGCCCGGCCTCACGGTGATCTCGCCATCGAATCCGGCGGATGCCTATTCAATGCTCAGCGAGGCCATTGCTTGTGACGACCCGGTCATTTTCCTCGAACCCAAGAGCCGGTACTGGGCCAAAGCCGAGCTCAGCCTGCCTGTGCGCACCGCGCCGATGACCACTGCGGTCGTGCTGCGGGAGGGCACCGATGTCACGCTGATCGCCTACGGTCCGACCGTGAAAACGGCCCTCGCGACGGCCGAGCTGGCCGTCGCCGAGGGGCTCTCGATCGAGGTGATCGACCTGCGCAGCCTCTCCCCGTTCGACGACGAGACGGTGGGCGCCTCCCTGCGGAAGACCTCCCGCGCCGCTGTGCTGCACGAGGCGGCGCAGTTCGGCGGCTACGGGGCCGAGGTCGCCGCCCGGCTGACCGAGCGCAACTTCTACCACCTGGCAGCGCCGATCCTGCGGATCACGGGTTTCGATATCCCCTATCCCTCCCCCAAGCTCGAGCAATACTTTCTGCCCACTCCCGACCGCATCCTGACCGCCCTCGGAACCTGGGAGTGGAACTGATGGGTCAGAATTTCATCCTGCCCGACCTCGGCGAAGGACTCACCGAAGCCGAAATCGTCTCCTGGCTGGTCGCCGTGGGCGACACCATCACCATCGACCAGCCCGTGGTGGAGGTCGAATCGGCCAAGTCCATCGTGGAGTTGCCGTCGCCGTTCGGCGGTGTGGTCGAGGCCCTGAACGGGGTCGCCGGCCAGATCATTCACGCCGGGCAGGTGCTGCTGACAGTGACGGATGCCGCCGAGGCCGACGCCGCACGGCCGACCGCTCGGACTGCTGTTAAGCCCGCAGCGATGGCAGCCGGGGTTCCGGTCGCGGAGGTCGACGGGTCGGCATCCGGTGCTGTGCTCATCGGCTACGGCACGAGGGAGAACACGGGTCCCGTGCGGCGCCCTGCCACTGCGCGCTTCGGCGTGCGACCCGGCTCAGCGGCTCCGGTCGTCGCGGCAATCGTCGAACCGGTCTCCGAGGTGACTCCGGCCACCCCGGTAACGGCTCCGACCTCTCCGTCTTACCCGGCCGGCCGCTCCCCGGTGGTCTCACCGCTGGTGCGGCGTCTGGCCCGCGAAAACGGCCTCGACGCGACCCTGCTAATCGGCAGTGGGAGCAACGCGCTGGTGCTGCGCCGGGACGTGGAATCGGCAATCCGGGAACGGGCCGCAGCGGTTGAGTCCACACCGGTGGTCGAGCCCGCGGCACTGGCCCAACCTGCACCCGTGGCGGAGCCGGTCGGAACCCGGGCCGCGCCCACCGACGACATCCGGATCCCGATCACCGGCCTACGCAGGGTGGTGTCGGAGCGGATGACCACCTCGCGCCGGGAAATCCCCGAGGCAACCGTCTGGCTCGATGTGGACGCCACCGAGCTCTTCGCCGCGCGGGACCGTCTCTTCGACGCCACAGGCGAACGCTTCAGCGTGACCGCGCTGATCGCCCGGTTCACGGTCGCCGGACTGCGCCGGTTTCCGCTGTTGAACTCCTCAGTCGACACGGCCAGCCAGGAGATCCTCCAACGCGGTGCCATCAACCTCGGGCTTGCCGCTCAGACCCCGCGGGGGCTGATGGTGCCGGTCGTGCACGACGCCCACTCACTGACCACCCGCGAACTCCGGGATGCGATCGCCGGTATCGTGACCCAGGCAACGGATGGCTCGTTTCCCCCATCTCGACTCAGCGGCGGCACCTTCACCCTGAACAACTTCGGTGCTCTGGGTGTCGACGGGTCAGCCGCGATCATCAACCACCCCGAGGCCGCCATTCTGGGCATCGGACGGATGATCGAGCGCCCCTGGGTGGTCGATCACACCCTCGCGGTGCGCACTGTGGTCGAGCTGTCGCTGGTCTTCGACCACCGGGTCTGTGACGGAGGCACCGCCGCCGGTTTCCTCACCTACATCGCACGCTGCATCGAGAACCCTGTGAGCATGCTCGCCGACCTTTGACCGAGCCGCAAACGGCCTCGACCCTGCTGTGGTGCCGCCTGGGGTCGAGGCGTGCGCCAGGTCGTCTACGACACGCCAGGACGTCTCGTGGCAGGGGTTTCCTGCCGCTGGGGTTTGTTGCGGTCGACGCCCTCAAGTGCGAATCCTCACCGGGCGGACTATCCGGGCGGGCTATCCGGGCGCTCCACCCGGCTGCGTTTGCTTCTGGCCCCGAATTCCGGGCCCGAGTGCGCTTAAGGTCCGGCTTGCGGGCAGCCTGGCGGGTCGTGCCGTTCGCAGGCGAGCGCGCTCGACTGCGCGCAGTTCGGCGCGACACGACAATCGAGCAAGTCTCTCGATATAACTCCGAGGCTGTGATCTGTATCGGAGTGCCATTCGGACACAGCAGACCCAGTGGATCGTCCCGCACGGCAATACGATCCGGCTCGATGGCAGAGCCCGCACAGTCAGCGCTGACAACACCTGAAGTCAGCGCGGCAAGCATGACAAGGTATGCCAGCGCTGCGACTATTCGACTGTTAGAACCAACCCGGTGGCCCTCCAGTGAATACCGAATCTGCCGGCGCGACGCGAGGACGGACTGGTGGAGCTAGGAGCGTGATTCTTACGCGAGCAGAAGGTCACGCAGGCCCAGACCGTTCATGGTGCGTTGGTTCGACCGGCGCCAGCACTTAACCCGACGGCGATAGAACTGTAGCCGTTGCGCATTCGAAACCGAACCAGCTTGTGCACTGGAACACGCGTGGAGCCGATAACGCGGTCAATCTTATTTCGACGGGACTTTCTCGGCGGAACACACTTCGTAGAAATGGACTTCCATGATCGTCAAAAATTCCGCTTTGGTTCTCGTTACCCTCGTCGGCCTCGCTACCGTCACCGGCGCGGCCGCACCATCACAGGCCGACATCGTGCCCGGCGAACCGCAGGATGCCGCCCACGCGCACAATGACTATGAGCATGAGCGTCCGTTATTTGATGCCCTCGAGCACGGATTCACCAGTGTGGAAGCCGATGTTTGGCTCGTAGATGGCGAGCTTCTCGTCGCTCACGATCTCGAGGATGTCCAGGCGGGGGTTACTCTCGAAAGCCTCTACCTGGATCCGCTCGACCGCCTCGTGGACGGCCGTGCTGGCAGTGTCTACTCTGGCTGGGATGGCAGCTTCCAACTTCTGATCGACATAAAGAGTGACGGCGAGAGTACCTACGCTGCGATCGAGGAAGACCTGGCTGAGCATCGCTCGATCATGACCAAGTACACGAACGGCAAAATCAAATCCGGACCGGTTGTCGCCGTGGTCAGCGGCAACCGCCCTCTAAAATCCATGCAAAATCTTGACTCACGATTGGCTTTCTATGACGGCCGCTCCGGCGACTTGACATCTGGAATACCAGCCGATCTCATGCCGCTGGTCAGTGAGAATTGGAACAAGCTATTCGTGTGGCAGGGCGTCGGTCCGATGCCGGAAAGCGAAAAGGTCAAGCTGCGCGAATACGTGCAGTCGGCGCACTCTCAGGGCTACCGCGTCCGTTTCTGGGGGACCCCCGATGTTCCGGGCGAAGCCCGCGAAGCGATCTGGACTGAGCTGCACGAGGCCGGCGTTGACCACATAAATACCGATGACCTCGCCGCGCTGGAGAAGTTCCTGGGGAGCCGGAGCTAGCGGAAATCGCCATCCACTCGCCTGGACCTGAAAGAAGTACTGTGAACACAGTAGAAATCGATCGGTGTCCCCAGTTCGCGAACGAATTCCGCCGTTAACGGCACTGGCCTCCACGGCAAAATCTCTCAACGGGCTGCTGGGAGATTCATGCGGAGACCGTTTCCAAAGGCCCTTTCCCCGAGACGTCGAAACGGTCCTTGTTGCCCGAAGTTGGGCAAGGCCTGTAGCTTTCGGAAATGACGACCGACCGTGTAAGGCCGACAGGGAACCACCGCCTACCCTCCTGGGCCGCGGGGTCGATGGCCGCCTACCTAGTGTCAGTCGCCGGGCTCATTGCGGCAGTGTCCGTGATGCACGCCTTCGAACTGGGCGGCGGGACGGCCGCACCCGAAGCGATGGTTCTGCTCATCGTGGTACTGACGTTGCCGTTATCTACTGCGTACTATGTCGTCGGTTCACTGGGTTCATCGCAAGTGTCGGGGCCAGAAGAATTCGCCGTCGGAGCATTGACCATGAGCGCGGCGTTGTACTACTTGGGATTCTTTCTCTTGGCTGCCATTAACGCTGCCGTCTTCAGATGGATAGTTTTCAGCACTCGACGACGGCGGGCGAAAGCTCAGTCTGATCCCTGACGGTCAACCGACGCGCTAGGGCGCGCGGAGCCAGCGCGAAGCAGTGGCCTGGCGAGGACAAGCCCGCAAACCAGGCCAGCGAGGGCAACAGGGAAAGCCACCAAAGCGCTGAGGTGTGGGAACAGAGAACCTCCGAAAAACAAGGTGAGGCCGCCGACAAGGACAGCCGGGGCTGCGACGAGGGCGCAGGACCAGATGGGAGCGTGCATCGACCGAGCCCAGACCGCGGCAGCGAAGAGGGCGACCGAACCAACAAGAATGAGATTCTTCCCCACACGATCGCGTTCGAGAGCCCCACCGGTTGGCTCAAAAAAGAACGTTCTATCGAGACCTGTCCCCAACAGGACCAGCCCGACGAGGATGAGCGCGGACCATGCGGCCAGGGCGGCAACCCAGAGTGAGAGGCGGACCCAGCTGGCTGTCATCGCTGCACTCATCTCTGTTGCAGTCATGTGCGGAACCTGAAATCCGCCTTTTCGAAAGCCGCCGGTCGTCGAGTGTCACCTCGTCAGGTTCCCGCCCAACTGGACGCGTCAACCGCGGCCCCAAGGCCCGACCCTACTGTTCAGAATCGCTATCCGCACCGCCCAATTCGGGGAAGAAGCCTCGGCGTTGCCCGACGCTTTGATCTGACGATCGCGTGCAGAAGTTTCGCCCATGGGACGAATCTGACACCGGGCACCTGCTTCGCGCCTTCGGTGCCAACGATGACCTCGCAACCCAGGTCGGCGACACCGACCTGTCAACGCTCGAGCGCTGCCAGGAATTCATCGCACTTCAGCTCGCCCCGTCCAGCCCGTCCGTGCGCAACTTCGCAATCAGCGTCGACGGCAAGGCTGTCGGCAATGTGGGCATCGAAAACATGGAGCATCGACACGCCACCGGTAGGGTTTACTACTGGGTGTCCGCCGAGGCCCAAGGCCAAGGCCTTGCCTCATGCTCCCTCGCCTCGGCTACCCGCTGGGCATTTGAAAGGCGCGACTTGCTCCGGCTCGAGCTCGGCCACAGGGTCAACAACCCGGCGTCCTGCATCGTCGCACTGAAAGTGGGATTCAATATCGCAATCTCCCAGCGGGCTGCTGGCAGGTTGATGCGGAGACCGTTCTGCTATCGGTGTCTCTTGGTTACGTCCCCGTGNAGCAGCCACCTACCAAGACTGGATCCATAGCTACAATCACCACAGACCCCATACCGGCATCGGCGGCAAATCACCCATCAACCGTGCTCACAACGTCAGTGGGAACAACAACTACGTCACGACCGCCTACCTCTGCCGCCTTGCCGAGGAACTGCCAGTCCTCGAAACGGAAGAGTTGACCGCTGTCGGCTGGTTCTTTCCCCTCCAGATCAAACAGCTCGATCGGTTCGAATGGATAGATCGAGTCATTGACGACATCGGGCCCAGCTTGAACGGGCTCGATTCAGCCCAAACGGTACCCCCTCACGCGATCACCTAGGAGACAGCAGCCTAGACATCACGTTTACCGCGCTCGACCTGCCAGCTGACCACGCTGCACTGATGCAGTTTATGATGTCTAACGAGTTCCCCTTCCACGTGAACGCCAGACCGTCCCCCACGGATCTCGAGCGAAAGACCTCCGAGGGAGCATTTGGCGGCCCCGATCACGCGAGCTTCTGGGTCCAATCGGAATCCGAAGGGCGCGTAGGCCTCGTGATCCTCGAAGACCTCCTCGACGACGCACCCTTGTTCGACCTGCGGCTATCCGCGAACGCTCGGGGCCGCGGGTTAGGCGCGCCCATTCTGCAGGCCCTCACCGCCGATGTAAGGTTACGTCCCCGTAAGTGGTGTGATTTCCCGCTCTTGAGTGTTGCTTCGTCAACGTGAAGAGCCACCGTGGGATGGTCAGTGAGTACCGACTAAAGCAACTCACAAAGGACACCACACGATGGCTCTAGACCAGTCTGCCCTGCTCGACCTGCTGGGAGAACTCAAACTCACCGATGTCACCGACTGCATCCGCGTCGCGACCGAAACCTTGTATCAAGAATTGATCGATGCGGAGGCGACCGCGTTCATCGGTGCAGCCCCGTTTGAACGCTCCGGCGACCGCACCACCCACCGCAACGGCACCCGGCCGCGCACCCTGACGACGACGGCCGGGGACCTCGATCTGAAGATCCCGAAGCTGCGCGCCGGCTCCTTCTTCCCGGCGCTGTTGGAGCGTCGCCGTCGGGTCGACCAGGCGTTGTTCGCGGTCGTGATGGAGGCTTATGTCCACGGTGTATCGACCCGCAAAGTCGACGACCTGGTCAAGGCCCTCGGCGCTGACACCGGGATCTCCAAGTCGGAGGTGTCCCGGATCTGCGCGGGCCTGGACGCTGAGGTGGCCGAGTTTCGCGACCGCACCCTCTCCGCGCAGGACTTCCCGTACGTGTTCCTCGACGCGACCTACTGCAAAGCCCGCGTCGGCCACCGGATCGTGTCCCAGACCATCGTCGTCGCGGTCGGCGTGGCTGCCGACGGGCGCCGGGAAGTCCTCGGTTTCGACGTTGGTGACAGCGAGAACGAGGGCTT
>NZ_SOGC01000030.1:0-45157 GCF_004402765.1 Cryobacterium sp. TMT2-17-1 | reverse complement strand
CCCGGCCCGTCGGCCCGGCCCGTCGGCCGGCCCGGCTCGCCGCGGCCCGTCGGCCGACCCATCTCACCGTGCACACCCAGCTGAGCCTTCCATTCCGTGGCTAATTCAGGAGATTCCACGAGCAGCGGTCCCAGCCCCGCGAAGTGTCGCATGATTCTGCGGGCCGAACGCACCGTGCGCTCGTTTCTCCTGAGTTAGCCCCAACGACCTGCCCGACCGGGCCAGCCCCGCCCAGCCCGCACCACCCGGCCGGCCCGGGTCATCCATCGCCCCGGCGCATAACTCCTGCCAATTCCGGTGAGTGCCCGGAACCGCCCAGGCGTCCCGGGCATCCGTGCCGCAGCTCCGCCGAATTGGAGGAGTTGTGCGCACGGACCGACCTGCACCCCGAATCGGGCAGCAGCAGCAGCAGCAGCCGCGCACACGTCGTGGCCAACTCAGGAGATTCCGGCGAGCGGCGGCCGCGCCCCCGCAGATTTTCGCATGTTTGCGCGGAGTTCTGCGAGTCGGCCACACCATCCGCACGTTTCTCCTGAGTTAGCCCCAGCGCACCGGGCCGATCGAGTCGAGCGGGCGCGCCGGCGGCGGCGAGCTACAGCCAGCGCATGGTGAAGGCGCGGGCGAGCACGGCGCTGGCGGGCGGCGCCGCGAGGGCGCGCACGAGGCCGTTCCGCGCGCGCAGGCGAAGCCCCTGCACGGGTCCGCCCATCGCCATGTTGAAGTCGGCCTGCCGGGCGGCCATCCGAGCGCTGCGCCGGCGGCGGCGGTCGTAATCCCCGAGCACGCCTGAAGCGGCCTCCGGATCCCGCAGCGCCCGCTCCAGCGCCGGGGCCAGTTGCAGCGCGTCGAGCCACCCGAGGTTCATGCCCTGCCCGCCGATCGGGCTGATCTGGTGCGCCGCGTCGCCGATGAGCACGACCCGTCCCGCTACAAGTCTCGTGGCGAGGCGCTGCTGCACCGAGAAGGCGCTGGCCTCCGCGGTCGTCGGAGGCAGCTGCGTGCCGGTGCGGGCACGGATGAGCGCAGCCAGGTCGTCGGACGTCGCATCGGCCTGCAGGGTCGGGGTCATGGCCACCCAGCGGCGTCGGCCTCCCGGCAACGGGAACGACTCGACCACACCACCCCGCTCGAAGAAGAGCACGGCCTCCCCGAGATGCTCCCCCGTGTCGGGGTAGTCGCTCATCAGATACGTCTCGCCGCCGGTGCGCGCGGTGCAGCGGATGCCGAGTAGGTCGCGCACGAGACTGCGGGCGCCGTCGGCGGCGACCACGTAGCGAGCCTCGAGAGTTTCGCCGGCAGACACGCCCCCCTCGCCCGTCCCGCCCGTCCCGATCCCCTCGACCGTCCCGTGCGTCCCGCCTGGCTTCGCCGTCTCGACTGTCTTAGCCGTCTCGACCGCGACCCGACCACCGCGCTCGGACACCCCGGTCACCGTTACGCCGCCGCGCAGCCGGCCGGGCGCGAGTTCGGCGAAGCGCGCGCGCAGCACGGCCTCGGTCTCGAACTGCGGCAGAGAGATCACGCTCTGCATCCGGTCGACGGTTTCGGTGAACGCCAGTCGGCCCAGCGTGCGCCCGTCCGAGCGCACCACACCGCCGCGGATGCGCACCGCCCGGGCGAGCACCTCTTCTGCCACGCCCAGTTGCTCCAGAGCCCGCAACGACGGCGGGTGGATGCCGATGGCCCGGGATCGCAGCGACGGCTTGGCTCGCTGCTCGACCACCTCCACGTCGACACCGCGCACCGCCAGCAGTCCAGCGAGCAGGATGCCCACCGGTCCCCCGCCGACCACGATCACGTCCCGAACCCGTGCCCCGCTGTCGTTCGCCTGCCCCCGCTCGTGCACGTGCACGCGTTCAGGTTCCCTTTCCGGTCGAGAGTGCCCGTTGCGCCGGTCACTTTTGACCGGAAAGGACACGCTCGCCGGCACCGTCTCAGCAAGAACCGACCCAGCCGACGCCGTGCCAGCAAGAACCGACACAGCCGACGCCGTGCCAGCAAGAACCGACACAGCCGACGCCGACACAGCCGACGCGAGCCCGGCAGACGCCGGTCCGGTCGGCACCACCCGGCGCAGCACGAGGCGCGACGGATGTTCCCGCGTCACCTGCCACCCGGGCGGCACCACCTCGCGCAGCTCGGCCGCCGTAAAACTGCGGCGAATGGAGGTGAGCCCGTCGTCGCGGATGAACGACCGGCGAAAGAGCGGCCAGGTGCCGAGCCCGAAGCCGAGGTACGCGAACCGGCTGCGTTCGATGTCGGCGTGCAGCACCCGGTGCGCGGCGAGCCGTTCCGAGTCGGCGAGCAGTCCGCCGAGCTGTTCGCCGGTGAGGTGGTGCAGCACATGGTTGGAGACGACGACGTCGAACCGGCGCCTTTCTGCGACGAGATCGGAACTGAGCGCCCGCCGAAACGTCAGTCCGGGCAGTGGGGGCAGACTCATCGCGTAGGCGTGCGCGCGGGCATCCGGGTCAACGGCCGTGATGCGCAGGCGCAGGCCGTCCCGGGCGGCCCAGCGGGCCAGCGCCCGCGCCACGTCGCCGCCGCCGCAGCCGACGTCGAGCAGGGTGCTCTCCCGAGTGCTCGACAGCAATGGCCGGATATCGCGGCGGTACATCCCGCGCCACCCCGACACCACGCCGTTCACAAACCGGAAGTTCGCGTAGGTGCTGGCGAGTTTGACGGGGTCGCAGTCGGGGTCGTCCATGAGCTCGACGGCGTCACTCGCGCGCCGGCGCAGCGACGGAACGCCCAGTGACGGAACGCCCTGCGACGAGACGCCCAGGAAGGGACGACTCCGCGACGATCGGCGCGCCGAAGGGAAATGCATCGACGGGATGCCCACTTCCGCTACCCGGCGGTGACGGTCATCAGCCCGGATTCGACCGTGAGCCCCGGGCCGAACGCCATCGCGCAGACCCGCTCGCCGTCATCCGTGGCCGGGGAGTCGAGGATGGCCTTGAGCACGAACAGGATCGTCGCGCTGCTCATGTTGCCGTAGGTGCGGAGAGTCTCCCGCGAGGGCACGAGCTGCGCCTCGCTCAGCCCGAGCTTCGCCTCGGTCTTGTCCAGGATGCTGCGCCCGCCCGGATGGATCGCCCAGTGCGCGATCGCGGTGGCCGGTGTGGTGACCGGCGCGACGTCAACCGGTGCGACCAGGGTTGCGACCGACCCGGCCGAGACACCCTCCGGCACCCCGGCAGGCAGGAGCGACGGCACCTTGGAAGGCACAAGCGCCGGCGCCAACACTGCGCTGAGCGCGACGTCCCGCGCGAAGAGGGGTGCCAGCGCCCCCTCGATGTGCTGGTCGATGATGTGCGGCACGTAGGTGCTGAGGATCATCTCGAACCCTTCGTCGCCGATCTTCCAGGCCATGTCCCCCTCGCCGATGGGCGTGATCACGGTCTCGAACAGGTCGAGGTTGAGGGCGTTCTCGCCCGCCGCGGGGGCGCGGGAGCTGACGATCCCAGCCGCAGCTCCATCCGAGAACAGCGAGGAGGCGACGATCGTGTCCGGGTCGTCCGAGGTGCGCAGGTGCAGCGAACACAGCTCGGCGCTGACGACGAGCACGACGGCGTTCGGGTCGGCGTCGACGAACTGCTTCGCCGTGCGCAGGGCGGGCATCGACGCGTAGCAGCCCATGAAGCCGAGGTGGTAGCGCTGGGTCGCGGGGTTCAGGCCCAGCTCGCGCACGAGCATGTAGTCGGGTCCCGGAGCGTAGAACCCGGTGCACGACACGGTAACCACATGCGTGATGTCCGAGGCCTCGATGCCGGGGCACGCCTCGAGGGCCCGTCGCCCGGCCTCGACGAACAGCTTCGTCGCCTCCACGATGTAGAGCTCGTTGCGCACCCGGGTGCTCGGCTTGAGCAGCTCCTGCGTGGCGGCGTCGAAGAACTGGGGATCGGACGACGCCTTGTCGAGAGTGAGCTCGTCAATGACGGTGTGCCGGGTGTCGATCCCGGACAGGTTGAACGACGCGGTCACCAGGCGCTGGGCCAGGCGGCTGAGTCCCGGCTGGGCGGCGAAGATGTCGCGCACCTGATCCTGGATCAGTACTGTCGGGGGGACCACGGTCTGGAGCGCTCTAAGAGTGACGGGCATAGCCCAAGTGTTACACGTGGGCACGGCCCGGCACACCCCCGTAAATGCCGTCAGATCAGGGCAGTGGGGCGAACAAACGGATGCCCGTGAACCCGATCCCGAGCCCCGCGGCAACGATCGCGGTGACGCCGCCGATGTACGCGATGAGGGTTCCCGGGGTATCGCCGAACGCACGGAAGTACGTGACCAGGAACGCGGCGACCGCGACCGCGGCGAACGGGATCAGGATGCGCAGCTGCAGGCGGTCGACTCTGGGCGGGCGGGCGTTCGTCCCGCCGCGCGGTGCACCGCCCATCGACCACGGGCCGCGGGTCAGCACCAGGCCGGCCACGCAACCCCAGACCGCCACGACGAGCAGAGCCGCAATGACATCGCTGGGCCGATGCCAGCCGTTCGCCAGCGTGGCGACCCCGGCCAGGATGGCGAAGCCGGAACCGCCGAGGGCGGCGAGGCCGCGCGTGCGGGGACTCGCGACCAGGAAAACGGCGAGAGCGGATGCCGCCGCCACCGTTGTATGTCCCGAGGGGAACGAGTTGCCGTCGTAGCCCTCCACCCCGAGGTCCGGCCGGGTCAGGAGCATGATCTTCAGCAGCTGAGTGCTCAACACGGCGGCCACCGCTACCCCGCAGGCCACGATCAGGGTCCTGCCGTTGCGCCGAACGACGGTCACGACCCCGGTGAGCAGCAGTCCGGCGATGACGGAGACCAGCGGAACGGCATCCAGCAGCTCCTGCGCGAGCGGGGTGACGCTGCGGCGTCCGAACTCCGCGCCGTCGAAGGCGAGCTGGTCCATGGTCTGGCCGGAGAGGGTGCGCACGAAGTAGAGGTAGAGCCCGGCGAACAGGATGATTGCGACGAACGCCCCCACCAGGTAGCGAACGGGGCTGATCGACGAAGAGGTGCGCACGCTCTAGCTTCGCACGCGGCGGCGCGGTTGACTCCGTTCGGACCTCGGGCCTGACCCATCCCTCGGTGAGCCACCTCGGCCGAGCAGCCGTTGCAGGCGCAAGAGGGTACGAAGGAGACCACGTCCTGATCTCGCGGTGACGACGGGCCCGGAGGCGAAACACCCGGGTTCTTCACCGTGTTCGCCTGGCATTCACCTAAGGTTCAGCTCATGCTGCTCAAATAATCAGAGTAGAGTCAGCCAACTCTTCGAAGAGCTCTTAGCCCCAACGAATGGATGCTCCGTGAACATTCGAACGGCCGAATACCCCAAGCCGGATCATTTTCTACTCCACCTCAGCGACACCCACCTGCTTGCGAACGGCGGGCGCCTGTACGACCAGGTCGACAGCACCGCCCATCTCGCGCAGCTGTTCGCGGAGGTCGAAGCCTCCTCCGGCCGACCCGACGCCATCATCATCACGGGTGACCTGGCCGACAAGGGCGAACCGGATGCCTACCGGGCCGCTCAACTAATCGTCGAGCCGGCCGCGGCGCGGCTCGGTGCCCGCGTCTTCTGGGTGATGGGCAACCACGACGATCGGGCGGCGTTCCGCAGCACGCTGCTGAACGAGCCGGCGACCACCGAGCCGATCGACCACGTCGACTACATCGGCGGCCTGCGCCTGATCACGCTCGACACCTCCGTTCCCGGCCACCACCACGGCGCCGTGACCGACGACCAATTGCGCTGGCTGGCCGGCCAGCTGAGCGTTCCGGCGCCGGACGGCACCATTCTGGCCATGCACCACCCGCCCGTGCCGAGCGTGCTCGACCTGGCCGTGTCGGTCGAGTTGCGCGGCCAGGCCCGTCTTGCACAGGTGTTGCGCGGCTCGGATGTGCGCAGCATCCTCGCCGGACACCTGCACTACTCCTCGACCGCGACGTTCGCGGGCATTCCGGTGTCGGTGGCGTCGGCCACCTGCTACACCCAGGACCTGAATGTTCCGGTCGGCGGCACGCGGGGCCGCGACGGGGCACGCACCTTCAACCTCGTGCATGTGTTCGCTGACACGATACTGCACTCGGTCGTTCCGCTGGGTGACTACCCGGCGCTGGACTACGTCGACGCGACGGAAAGTGCGCGACGGCTCGCCGGCGACAACATCCGGATCATGCCCGCGGGTACTCTGCCAACGTTCCGCGAACCCCCGATGACCACACCGATCCCGGTTCTGCACTAGACGGCGGCGTGTGCCCGGCCTGGCCGGGAACGAGCTGGTTCTCGCGTTCCCACGGGGCGACGATCGGGAAGTAACGTTCGAGGAAGTCGGTCACGGCCGCGCGGCGAACCTCGTCGGAGATCTCCGGGTTGCTTCCGTCGTTCAGGCAGAACATGTCCTGGTCGCGGCGCTTGCGCAGGGCGTTCATCTGACGCAGTGCCAGCTTCAGCGTGGTTTCGATGTACAGTGAGCGCGCCTGGGTCTGCTCGACCGCCCGCCCGGTCATCAGCGCGTAGTAGTGGTACAGCGAGTTCGTGACCGAGATATCAGTCGCTGAGCGGAACTGGCTGGCCGCAGTGCGGGCGAAATCGCCGGGGAACTCCGCTTCGAGTTCCTGCATCACACTCCTGCGGAGCGGCGCCGCCGTGTGCTCGAGGTGCCGCGTGGTGACCTTGCCGAACCGATCGCGCAGCAGGGCGCGGTTGACCCGGGCGCCGTTCTCGAACCCGCTGCGGCTGGTGTTGTTCTCGCCGAGGCCGATCCGGGTGGATGCCTCGATGAACTTGGTCACGCCGCCCGGAGAGAAGAACAGCTCCGGTCCGACAGGGCGGCCGAAGAACATGTCGTCGTTGGAATAGAGGAAATGCTCGGCCAGTCCGGGGATGCGGTGCAGCTGACTCTCCACGGCGTGCGAGTTGTGCGTGGGCAGAACACTCAGGTCGGGGAAGAAATCCTCGCTGCGCATGATGGTGACGCGCGGGTGCTCGGCCAGCCACACCGGGGCCGGCGAATCCGTGGCGATGAAGATGCGGCGCACCCAGGGCGCGAACATGTAGACGCTGCGGAGGGCGTACTTGAGCTCGTCGATCTGGCGGAAACGGGCATCCGAATCGTCGCCGTCTCCGACGACATAGGCCTGCATGCGCTTGGCCCGTTCACGCTGGAAATCACTGGACGAGCCGTCGACCCAGGAGAAGACCATGTCGATGTCGAAACTGACGTCGCTGGCCAGGTCGTCGAACATGTGTTGCAGGGTGCGCCAGGTGCGCCCGAAGAGGTCGATCGTGGTCTCGCGGGCCTCCGAACGCGGCAGACGTGCCCGCATCAGCGAGTTCTCGACGGGCGCGACGATCTCATCGTCGCCGAAGTGCCAGAGCTCGAACTGGAAGGCCGTTTCGGCGCCGTAGCGCAGGCGGCCGATCGGCTCGATGCGCGGTCGGTAGACCCGGAAGACGGATGACTTGCGCAGCGTCGTCAGGGCGCCGTCCGCCAGGAGCAGGGCCGGGGTCAGATTCCCGTCGAGGGGCTTGGCGTAGAAGGGCTCGTTCGCGAAAGCCTCCGCAAGGATGCGGGTGAGGTTCTTGCGGCGTTTGCGGTCGACCGCGATCACCGGGCGGTCCCCGTCGCCGCGCACGAGCAGGAAGTCGATGCCGGCCCGTTCGAGCGCGTCGCGGACCGCGAGGAGGTCCTTGACCATCGACTCGTGGGGGGTGAAGTGACCGTTGATCAAGTTGATCTCGCCCTTGCGCACGACCACGTCATCACGGTCGAAACGGCGGGTGCGCGGGTCGGGTGAGAGCAGCACGAGCTCGGGTTCCTGGCTCAGCGTCAGCACGGGCAGGTTGTCTGCCGGTTCGTTCGAGGAGCGACGCTCGGTTTCCGGGCGATCGAACGTGGCCATGGTCCTCCTCGAGAAGAATTGGGAACACTCATTCACGAGGCAACCACACGCAGTGCCGGGGAGAGTGCGTCCGTTGATGCCGGACAGCAACGACCGGTTCAGAGACCGGAGCGAAGCAGCCGGCGGAACGCGGTGGCGCCGTTGTTATTCTACGTCTTCTGCGTCCCCCGCTCGCCGCGGTGACGGGACCGCCCGGTGATCGCGGTCGAACCCGTGCGCAGGCTTTCCTCGTCGTGGCCGACGGCTGTCATCCAGGAGGTACCGAACGCCAGCTGCGAGTACCCGATCGCGCCGACGACCATGCTGGACGCGGTGGCCAGGAGTACGGCCCCGATGGTGATTTCGGGAACCATCGCCGGAGTCCGTTCGGTCGTCGGCGCAGACCGATGAGGTCGGCTGGCGTGAGGTTGCCGGCTTGAGGTTACCGGCTTGTAGTTACTTCGGAGGCCCGACGGCCGGCGCGATTTCCGCTCAGGTATCGGGTCAGGCGAACGGGTCAGGCCCTGTCAATCACATACTCGGCCAGGATCCTGGCGTGGTTCACCATCGGGTCCCGAGCGCCGTAGACCAGCGTGGTTGTCGTCTGCTTCTCCTCGTCGCGGGCGATGAGCGTGCGGAGTTCCTGCACGGCCGCCGTCGTCTCGGGTGCGGTGTCGAGTTCGGCCCGGTAGCGCACCGCGAACTCATCCAGAAGTGCCCGGTCGTGGTTCCACCACCGGCGCAGCTCCGGGCTGGGCGCGATCTGCTTCAGCCAGGCGTCGAGCCGGGCTTCCTCCTTCGAGACTCCGCGCGGCCACAGCCGGTCGACCAGCACCCGGGTCCCGTCGCTCGCGGAAAGTTCGTCGTAGACCCGCTTGATCTGTATGCCCATCTGTCCATTCTGTTCCCGGCGCGGCCACCGGGCCGACCAGCCTCCGTCCGGGTCAGGCCATCGGCAGGTCGGCGGGATCGGTGACGGGCAGGCGGCAGACGAAGTCACGGCAGAGGTAGGCCGTCGGCAGACCCTGGTGTGCGACCCGGCCGCGGAACAGTTCGAAGCCGGCGTCGGCGAAGGCCTGCGCCTGAACCTCGGTGACGGATGCGACGAGCCCGCTCCCGCGTCGGCGCACCGCGTCGAGCAGTGCGGCGGGTTGCTCGGGGGCGGCCGCGTCCGGCCCTGCCCCCGGCCCGACCACGTCCGCCCCGACCACCACGAGTTGTTCCACGGGGCCGGTCAGAATGCCGGACAGTCGCAGGGCCGCCCCGAAGGCGAGCGGGCGTTCGAGTGCGCGCTCGGCGAGGGCCGCCATCGCGGCAACGGCGGCCGCGCGATAGCGGTCGTCGGCGGTCAGCAGGTAGAGCAGGTTCGCCGCCTCTGCGGTCGCCGTGATCCCGGACGGGTAGGCCCCCTCCGACGGGTCGACGTCCAGGGCGAGTCCTTGCGCGGCAAGCACCGGGTCGGGCCCGTCGGGAGCGCGAAACGGCATCCCGCCGGCGACAGTGCCGGCCGTGCCGGCGGCGTCGGTGGGGGCATTGGTGCCGGGAGTGCCGGAGCCGGGGATGTCGGTGGCGGACCGTACCGTTTTGGCATCCGTTCCCCCCAGCGTGCCGTCGATGAGCCGGCGCGCGGCCGTGGCATAGCGCACCTCGCCCGTGGCCAGAGCAAGCTCGAGAAGACCCTGTGCACACATCCCGAAGTCCTCCAGGGTGGCCTGAGCGGCAGACGTGCGCCCCGCGATGGAGGCCCGCACGAGGCTGCCGTCCCGGCGCAGGTGACGCGTGAGCAGGTGGTCGGCGGCCCTCGCGGCCGCCGTCGTGAGGTCGGGATCGGCGAGGGCGAACCCGGCGCGGGCCAGGGCTCTGATGGCAAGGCCGTTCCAGCCGGTGAGCACCTTTTCATCGAGCGCGGGCGGCTCCTCCTGCCGCCGGGCGTCCTCGTCCAGGGCGTAGTACAAGCCCTCGACGCGGCGACCGGCAACGGTGCTCTCGGAGTCCTGGGCGCTGGCGAACCCGCCGCCGGGCAGGCGCAGCACGGTCGTGAGGAACCCGGCGACACCCTCCGCGACCGTCTGCGCCCATTTCTCGCCGGTGAGCTGCCAGGCCTGGGTGTAGAGGTCGAGCAGCTGCGCGTTGTCGTAGAGCATCCGCTCGTAGTGCGGGTCGCTCCAGTCCCGGTTCACGGCGTAGCGGAAGAAACCGCCCTCCACCGGGTCGCGCAGGGGCGAGGCACCCATGCGCTTCAGGGTGCGCAGGGCGAGGGCCTGCGCTTCCGGGACCTGTCCCACGGCACCCGGCCGGCCGAGCAGAAACCCCAGCACCGGCGCTACGGGAAACTTGGGCGCGCCGCCGAATCCGCCGAAGCGGGGGTCTTCCAGGCCCACGAGTTCGGCCTGGACCCGGTCGAGCGCGGCGGGGCCGGGCAGCGCTCCGCCGGCACCCTGTCGTGCGGCGGCGGCCGCGAGCGTCTCGGCGACGAGGGACGCGCTCGCGGTGACCTCGGCGCGGCGGTTCGTCCAGGCATCCGTCACCGCTTCAAGCACCTGCCGGAACGACGGATGCCCCGGCAACGGCAGCGGCGGAAAGTAGGTGCCGGCGTAGAAAGCCTGCCCGTCGGGGGTGACGAACACGTTGAGCGGCCAGCCGAGCCCGCCCACGAAGGCGCTGGCCGCGGCGAGGTAGCTGGCGTCGACCTCGGGATGCTCCTCCCGGTCGACCTTGATGCTCACGAAGTGCCGGTTCAGGTAATCGGCGAGCTCCGGGTCGCTAAAGCTCTCCCGGGCCATGACGTGGCACCAGTGGCAGGTCGAGTAGCCGATCGAGACGAGCACGGGCAGATCCCGCAGCCGAGCCTCCACGAAAGCCTCCGAACCCCAGCCGAACCAGGCAACGGGATTGTCGGCGTGCGAGCGCAGATAGGGGCTGATTGCGTCGGCGAGGTGATTGGACATGCCTCCATTGTGCCGCTGTCCCCGGCCCAACGCTCCCTGCGTATTTCCTCAACGAACCTGAGCGGAGCAGGTCAGGGCCGGTCAGAGCCGGGCGGCCACCAGGTCGACCGCGAGGGCCCTGCGGGCGCGGCGCTGCACGCGCATCCAGACGAAGAAGCCGGCGAGGGTGAACGCGCCGTAGAAGATGTAGAGGATGGCCGAGGCGTAGTAGCCGGCGCTGAGCAGCAACGGCACCCCGACGATGTCGACCGCCACCCAGATCAGCCAGAACTCGGTCCAGCCCTTCGCCATGCCGTACGTGGCCAGCAACGAGCCGGTGAAGATCCAGGCATCGGCCCAGACGGGCTCGAACGAGCCGAGCGCACGGAAGACCGGCGTGAGCACCAGAGTGCCCGCGACGAGCCCGAATCCGAGCAGGATGCGCGCGCGAGCACCGGCCCAGTGCGGGGCCACGGCAGCCTGCGCGCTCCCCCGACGATGGGTGGACCACTGGACCCAGCCGAAGATCGACACGACGATGAACATGATCTGCCGTCCGGCCTGGCCGAGCAGATTGACCGGGTTGGGCGTGCCGAACACGGCGCCGAGGAACACCGTGAACAGCAGCACGTTGCCCGCGATTCCGATCGGCCAGGCCCACACCTTACGGCGCATCCCGCCGACGGCGCTCAGGATGCCGAAGGCGTTGCCGATGATCTCGCGCCAAAGAATGGTCTGGGTTCCGATCTGCAGCTGTGCGTCGAAAAGCCACTCGATCGGGTTCATCCGTCATCTTCCTCGCCGGGCGGTTCCCGCCCTCCCCAACCTAACCCTCCTCCCGGGCTGTTATTCCCGGTGGCGGCAGGGCGGAACGAGACCGCGCGAGGCGGAGCGCGTCAGTTCACGTCGTCGGGCTGCGCGCTCACCCGGCCGGCGGGCTCGGCTCGGCCCACTCGCTTCCGAGGTGCAAATGGCACAGCTCGGGACCCACGAACGGGCGCAGCCCGACCTGGTCCGGGTCGTGGCCGAGCTCGCGGGCGACCCCGCGCACGAGGCCCAGGTGCACCGAGCAGATGACGTCGGGGGCGTCCCGCGCATCGGCGCGAAACGGGCAGGCCAGCAGGGTGATCAGCGGGGCGGCAACGTCGGCGACACCGTCGGAGGCACCGTCGTCCGCCGCGGACTCGGCTTCCGAAGCCGGAGCCGGCTCCACCGCCGAAACCAGCTCCGGATCGAAGCCGAGCCGGTCGAGGATACTCAGCAGCGGCGCGATGCCCTCCGCGGCGCTCCCCCGCAGCTCGTCGGCGTAGCTCTCGGCCCAGGTCTCACCGGCGCGGATTGCCCGGGCCCGCCCGCTGTCGGCGTCCTCGGCGAGCGCGGTGGCCAGCACCCGGCTCAGATCGTGCTGGGCGCCGCCTTCCCGGGCGGCGGGTCCAGCGGTGAAGAGGATTCGCGGGCGCCCACGCGTCCCCGCGCGCCCGACGGCGCGCCGGATCAGGTCGGCGTTCTCGAGCTGATCGAGATGGAACCGGGCGGTCGTCACGTGCAGTCCGATGCGCGCCGCGACCGCGGCGGCGTCGAGCGGGGTGGCCGATCCCATCAGGAGGTCGAGCACCTGGCGGCGCGCGTCGGAGGCAAGGGCGGCGTGCCGGTCCCCCGTCCCTTCGTCGTTGATCATTCTTTGATGCTAACATCGTGCGGTTAAAAACGCGCCGATACAGCCACAGCCGTCGGGCCGATCACAGGCGAACCCGGGCAGCATCCGTCGTTCACCGCGAGGTCATACGATGGAAGGCTCATGATCCCCGTCGAAGTCACCTTCCCACCCGACCTTCCGGTCAGCCAGCGCCGGGAGGATATCGCGCGCGCCATCCGTGACAACCAGGTGGTCATCGTCGCCGGCGCGACGGGTTCCGGCAAGACCACCCAACTGCCGAAGATCTGCCTCGAGCTGGGCCGGGAGAACATCGGCCACACGCAACCCCGCCGTCTCGCCGCGCGCACGATCGCTGAACGCATCGCCGAGGAACTCGGACAGGAAGTCGGCCAGACGGTCGGCTACCAGGTGCGGTTCACCGACCAGGTCGGCCCGGACACCCGCATCAAGCTGATGACCGACGGCATCCTGCTCAACGAGATGCACCGCGACCGTCTGCTGCGCAAGTACGACACGATCATCATCGACGAGGCGCACGAGCGCAGCCTCAACATCGACTTCCTGCTCGGCTACCTGCGTCAGCTGCTGCCGCAGCGCCCCGACCTCAAGCTCATCATCACCTCCGCGACGATCGACCCGCAGAGCTTCGCCGAGCATTTCGCCACGCCCGACGGCACGCCGGCCCCGATCATCGAGGTCTCCGGGCGCACCTACCCGGTGGAGATCCGCTACCGGCCGCTGGTCGTCGAGGCGATGGACGGCGACGACGACGACACGACGGATGCCGCGCCCACGGTGGACAGGGACTACATCGAGGGAATCTCCGCCGCGCTCGATGAGCTCGAACGGGAGTCCAACGGCGATGTTCTGGTCTTCCTCAGCGGTGAGACCGAGATTCGGGACGCCGCGGACGCCCTGCAGGGCAAGTACGCCTCCTCGGGGCGCACCAGCCCCACCGAGATCCTGCCGCTGTACGGGCGGCTCTCCTCCGCCGACCAGCACAAGGTGTTCCAGCCGTCTAAGGTCGCCGGCGTGCGACGCCGCATCGTGCTGGCGACGAACGTGGCGGAGACCAGCCTGACCGTGCCGGGCATCCGCTACGTCATCGACGCCGGGACCGCCCGGATCAGCCGGTACAGCGTGCGCTCGAAGGTGCAGCGGCTGCCGATCGAGGCCATCTCGCAGGCCTCCGCGAACCAGCGCTCGGGCCGAAGCGGCCGCACCAGCGACGGTATCGCCATCCGCCTCTATTCGGAGGAGGACTTCACCCGCCGGCCTGAGTACACCGAGCCGGAGGTGCTGCGCACGAACCTGGCCGCGGTCATCCTGCAGATGATCTCGCTGGGCCTCGGCGACATCGCCGCGTTCCCGTTCCTCACCCCGCCCGACTCGCGCGGCATCAAGGACGGCCTCGACCTGCTCGCCGAGCTCGGCGCGGTGGCTGCGCTCACCGCCGGCCACAAATCCGGCATCTCCAAGCCCGGCATCTCCAAGCCCGGCATCTCCACACTGACCCGCATCGGCCAGCAGCTCGCAAAGCTGCCCATCGATCCTCGGTTCGGACGAATGGTGATCGAGTCGAAGACGCAGGCGGTGAGCCGCGAGGTGATGGTGATCGTCTCCGGGCTCACCATCCAGGACCCGCGCGAACGGCCCCTCGAGCGCCGCGCGCAGGCCGACCAGCAGCACGCCCGGTTCACCGACCCGACGAGCGACTTCCTGAGCCTGCTGAACCTCTGGAACTACCTCGAGACGCAGCAGAAGGAGCTCGGTTCCAGCGCCTTCCGACGCCTCTGCAAGAACGAGTTCCTCAACTATCTGCGCGTGCGCGAATGGCAGGACGTGTACAAGCAGTTGCGCCAGATGGCCAAGCCGCTCGGTCTCCACATCGGGGATCCCAGCGTGAATCCCGATGGGATCCACCGTTCGCTCCTCGCCGGTCTGCTTTCCCACATCGGTCTCAAGGACACCGCCAAGAAGGACTACATCGGCGCGCGCCAGCAGCGTTTCGTGATCTTCCCGGGCTCGGCGCTCGCGAAGAAGCAACCGAACGCCGTGATGAGCGCGGAACTGGTCGAGACCAGCCGCCTGTTCGCCCGGATGAACGCGGTCGTCGACCCCGCGTGGGCCGAGCCGCTCGCCGGCGACCTCTGCAAGCGCAGCTACTCCGAGCCGCACTGGGAGAAGAAGCAGGGCGCGGTCGTCGCCTACGAGCGGGTCACCCTGTACGGGGTGCCGATCGTGCCGCGCCGCCGGATCCAGTTTTCCCGGGTCGACCCGGCCTACGCTCGCGACCTATTCATCCGGCACGCGCTCGTCGAGGGTGAATGGGACCTTGACCGAATCGACCAGCGCGTCACGGCCTTCGACCGGGCGAACACGAGCCTGCGCAAGGAACTCGCCGAACTCGAGGAGCGCACGCGGCGCCGTGACATCCTGTTCGACGACGAGGCCGTGTTCGAGTTCTACCAGAAACGCATTCCCGCCGACGTATGCTCATCGCGCACGTTCGAAACCTGGTGGCGCCAGGCGCGCACCCAGACGCCCGATCTGCTCACGATGACCGCCGAGGCACTGGTGCCCGAGGACGCGCCGGAGATCGACGAGGCCGTGTTCCCGCCGATCTGGCGCCAGGGCGACCAGAAGTTCGCGCTCAGCTACCGGTTCGAGCCCGGCGCGGACGACGACGGCGTGACCGTGCAGATCCCGCTGGCCCTGCTCGCGAGGCTCTCTCCCACCGGCTTCGACTGGCAGGTACCGGGCCTCCGCGCCGACCTGGTGACCGCACTGATCAAGTCGCTGCCCAAGAGCATCCGTCGCAACGTGGTGCCGGCGGGGGACTGGGCCAAGCGACTGCTGAACGAGTTGCCGCCGGCGCCGGGCGAGGTCTCGGTCGGGGTGTCGGGCCTGGGCGAAGCCACCCGCGGCTCCATGTTCGACCGCGACGATGTCCCCTTCACCGAGACGCTCGCCGCCCTGATCCAGAAGCTCACCTACGTGTCCGTGAAGGCGAACGACTTCGAGCTGGTCCGGGTTCCGGCCCACCTTCGCATGACGTTCCGTGTCGTGGACGAACGCGGTCGCCCGAGCGCCTCCGGCAAGGACCTCCTGGAACTGCAGCGCCGGCTCGGCACCCAGGCCCGCGAGAGCGTGGCCGCGGCATCCGCTGCCACCCCCACCAATGCGATCGAGCGCACCGGACTCACCACCTGGGATTTCCCGGAGCTGCCCCGGTTCCTCGACACCAGGCAGGGTGACAACACCATCCGCGGCTACCCGACCCTCGTCGACGAGGGTGCGTCGGTGGCGATCCGCATGATGAGCACGGAGGCCGAGCAGGCCCGCACCCTGCCCGATGGCGTGCGTCGCCTGCTGCTGCTCGCCACGCCCTCCCCGGTGGCCTACGTGCAGCAGCACCTCACCGGGGCAGAGAAGCTCAGCCTGGCCACCAGCCCGTATCGCACCACCCAGGCGCTGTTCGACGACTGCCTCGCGGCGAGCGTCGACGACGTGCTTTTCCGGGTGAAGCCCGGCGGCCAGGTGTTCATGCACGCCGAGTTCGACACCATCCGGGACCGGGTGTCCGGCGTCGTGATGGATTCCATGTTCGATACGGTGGGCCTCGTCGCCCGCATCCTCGCCGCCGCGCGCGCCGCCGACAAGGCGCTCAAGGCGTCCACCAGCATGGCCCTGCTCCCGGCCCTGACGGATGCCCGCGCGCAGCTGACCGGGCTCGTCTACCCCGGTTTCGTGAGCGCCACGGGACTCGTGCAGCTGCGGCACTTGCCGCGATACCTCGGCGGCATCACCGCGCGCATCGTGAAGCTCAGCGACAATCCGAGCCGCGACCGGGTCTGGATGAATGAGAGCCAGGCAGCCACGGGCCGGTTCGAGGATGCCGGCGGCACGATCCCCCTGCAGGCGAACGCGGCCGCCAACCTGGTGCGTGCGCGCTGGCTGATCGAGGAACTTCGGATCAGCCTCTTCGCCCAGGAACTGAAGGCCGCGGAGCCCGTTTCCCTCCAGCGGATCCACAAGGCCCTGACCGGCTGAGGTCTCCGTCGTTCTCGGTATCCGGCACCGCTGCGCTGGATCATCGGTAGCCCACCTGCTTGAAGTCAGCGTTGAGGTGGTCCTCCAAACGATCCCTCATCGATACGGGTGCGGGCTGGGCTCCTGGCGGGGCTCCTGGCGGGGCTCCTAGCGGGGCTCCTAGCGGGGCTCCCTTGGAAGGCGTATATAAATACGATAAATTCTTAGTTTTTTCTAGGCTAACATGGTTTATTTGTTCACAATGAGATAAACTCGGGTTGGTGATCAACCTCCTGGAACAGCCCGAAGCGAATGCCGCGCACGGCCTGTCCGCGGCGGCTCGGGCGGTCGCGGGGCTGCATGCTCTCGCGGCGGGGCTCGGGGAATCCCTGCGGTGCTTGGCGGTGCGCGGTCTCGACGACGACGGCCTCCTGCAGGTGACCACGGCGGTCGAGGTCCTCGGCCGGCGGGTCGACGCGCTGCGGGTGGCGGCCGCGGCGGAGGTCGCCGACCGGTCCCGGCCCGAGCTCGGCACCGGGCAGCTCTCGGCGAAGCTGGGCTGCCGCACCGCCGGAGAACTACTCGAGCGCCTGACGCTCGTCTCCGGGCCGACCGCGGGGCGACGGATGCGGTTGGGCACGCAGCTGCGCACCGGCCGCTCCTTGGGGTGGCGAACCACTGCCGCCCACCTTCCCCGCCACGGCCATCGGCCTGGCCGCCGGGGCGATCGGCGTCGACACGGCCGACGCGATCCTCACCGCGTTGACGCCGACGCTGCGGTACACCGACCTGGACTCGGTGCAGGCAGCCGAGAGCGAGCTGGTCGCCTCGGCCACCGGCACCATTTCTGAGACCCCGGTGCCGGCGTCGGTGCCGGCGTCGCTGCCGGCGTCGCTGCCGGCGGATGAGATCCGGTTGCAGGGTGCGGTCTGGAGGGCCGTGCTCGCGCCCGACGGGTCCCGACCAGCGGCGCCACGACGTGCTCGCCGTGATCCTCGACGTCGTCTCCCGGGCCGGGGAGGCCCCGACCATCGGCGGCGCCCCGGCCACGGTTCTGGTCAGTGTGCGGGAACAGGACCTGAACGCGGACTTCGGTCAGGGCCGCGGCGTCGGCTGGATCGACGGCGTCGAAACCCCGATCTCGATCAGCGCCGTCACGGACCTGATCAGCAACGGCGGTCAGCAGAAAGTCGTCATCACCGACGAGGGACGCATCATCGCCCTCGGCTCACCCGAACGCTGCTTCACCGCCGCGCAACGCCGGGCGATTCAGCTCCGCGACGGCACCTGCATCATCCCAGGCCGCAAAATCCCGGCCGGGATGACCGAGATCCACCACGTGATCCCGCACTCCGAGGGCGGACCGACGCACACCGACAACAGCGTCTGTCTGTGCTGGTGGCATCACCGCTACCTCGCCGCCTCCGGCTGGGCAATCCGGATGATCCGCGGCGCCGTGCAGATCATGGCACCACCCTGGCTGGAGACCGGGGCCCCCAAATGGCGGAACGAGACCAAGTCCCGCCCCCGAATGACGGACGCGGCCGAACGGGAAAACGGATAGGGATCCCTGGCCCCTGGCCTCGACAGGCTCGACAGGCGTCCGCTTTTTCACCCAGCGACAGTGGGACCGCTCCGCTTAGGCTGTAGGCATGGAATTCCGCTATCTCGGTTCATCAGGCCTGAAAATCTCCGAAATCACCTACGGCAACTGGCTCACCCACGGTTCGCAGGTCGAGAACGACATCGCCACGCAGTGCGTGCATGCCGCGCTCGACGTGGGGATCACCAGCTTCGACACCGCCGACGTCTACGCCAACACGAAGGCGGAGTCCGTTCTCGGCGACGCCCTCAAGGGCCACCGCCGCGAAAGCCTCGAGATCTTCACCAAGGTCTATTGGCCGACCGGCCCGCGCGGCCACAACGACGTCGGGCTGTCCCGCAAGCACATCATGGAGTCGATCAACGGTTCTCTGACCCGACTGCAGACCGATTACGTCGACCTTTACCAGGCCCACCGCTTCGACACCGAGACCCCACTGGAGGAGACGATGCAGGCCTTCGCCGACATCGTTCGGCAGGGCAAGGCGCTCTACATCGGCGTCAGCGAGTGGACCGCCGCGCAGCTGCGAGCCGGCCACGCCCTCTCCCAGGAGTTGGGCTTCAGCCTGATCTCGAGCCAGCCGCAGTACTCGATGCTGTGGCGCGTCATCGAAGACGAGGTCGTGCCGACTTCGCGCGAGCTCGGCGTCGGCCAGATCGTCTGGTCCCCCGTGGCCCAGGGTGTGCTTACCGGCAAGTACAAGGCAGGCCAGGCCCCGCCGGCCGGCTCGCGCGCCACCGACCTCAAGGGCGGCGCCGACATGATCAGCCGCTTTATGAACGACGACGTGCTCACCCGGGTGCAGAAGCTTGAGCCGATCGCCGCCGACCTCAACCTGTCGATGGCGCAACTAGCCGTGGCCTGGGTGTTGCAGAACGACAACGTCTCAGCAGCCCTCGTCGGAGCTTCCCGCCCCGAGCAGGTGCGCGAGAACGTCGAGGCCGCGGGAGTGAAAATCCCGGCCGAGAGCATGAGGCAGATCGACGAGGTGCTCGGCGACGTCGTGGAGCACGATTCCGCGATGACCGCGGCTACCGCACCGCAGAGCCGCCCGGCGTAGGGCAGGCTCGGCGTCACACTGCTCGGCCCGAACGAGAGTCGCCGTTTGTGCCGAGAGTCGCCGCAACGGCGGGTACTCTCGGCACAAACGGCGACGGTCGCTGCGGTTTTCCTAGAGCAACATTTCTAGAACGCCATTTCTAAAGCACCTTCGACAGGAACGCCTGCGTGCGGCGGTGCTGCGGGTTCGTCAGGATCTCGTCCGGGTCGCCCGCTTCGACGACCACACCGCCGTCCATGAAGACGAGCGAGTCGGCGACCTCCTTGGCGAAGCCCATCTCGTGGGTGACCACGATCATGGTCATGCCCGATTTGGCCAGACCCTTCATCACGTCGAGTACCTCGCCGACGAGCTCAGGGTCGAGTGCGCTGGTAGGCTCGTCGAAGAGCATGAGCTTGGGTTCCATCGCGAGTGCGCGGGCGATCGCCACCCGCTGCTGCTGCCCACCCGACAGGTGCGCCGGGTAGTAGTCGGCACGTTCGGCCAGACCCACCCTGGCCAGCAGATCGAGAGCGCTCCGCTCCACCTGGGCCTTCGGCAGCCCCTTCACCCGGATCGGCGCCTCCATCACGTTCTCTAGCGCCGTCATGTGCGGAAACAGGTTGAACCGCTGGAACACCATGCCGATGTCCCGTCGCTGACGGGACGCTTCCTTGGGTGCCATCTCGTAGAGCTTGCCGTTGGTCTCCCGGTAGCCGATCAGCTCGCCGTCGACGCTGAGCCGACCGGCGGAAAGCACCTCGAGGTGGTTGATGCAGCGCAGGAACGTGGACTTGCCCGACCCACTGGGCCCGACCAGGCACATCACCTCGCCACGCTTCACCTCGAGGGAGATACTCTTGAGCACCTCGTTCGAGCCGAAGCTCTTCGATACCTGCTCGGCCAGAACCATGGGAGGAATCGTGACGGATGCCCCGGCCTGCGTGTTCACGTCGGTCATTTCACGCCTCCGGGGTTGGCTGGTGGATCGTTCTCGCGCGGCGGTGCGATCACCGACGGCTGCCCGGAACCGATGACGGGGACGACCCCGGTGAGGGTTCCCGTTCCGGTGCCGACGGCATCCTTGCGATCCGGCTGCCGGTCGCCCACGCCGCGGGCGAACCGCTTTTCGAGGAAGTACTGGCCGACCATCAGGATGGACGTGAAGAACAGGTACCAGATCGAGGCCACGATCAAAAGCGGGATCGGGTTGAACGTCTCCGCGGAAATATCCCGCGACCGGGTGAACAGCTCGAAGCTGAACGGCACGGCGGTGACGAGCGACGTGGTCTTCAGCATCGAAATGACCTCGTTGCCCGTCGGCGGGATGATCACGCGCATCGATTGCGGCAGGATCACCCGCGTCATGGTCTGCGACCAGCTCATTCCGAGCGCCGTCGCAGCCTCCTCCTGGCCGCTGTCCACGGCCAGGAGGCCGGCGCGCACGATTTCAGCCATGTAGGCCGCTTCGTTCAGGGCCAGCCCGATGATGGCGATGGTGAACGTGCTCAGTGCCGCGTTGGTCGAGAAGGACACCCACGGGTCCATGAACGGGATGCCGATGTCGATGCTCGAGTAGATCAGCGAGATCAGACCCCAGATCGTCAGCTGCACGTAGACCGGGGTGCCACGGAAGATCCACAGGTAGAACCAGGCCAGGCTCTTCACCACGGGGTTGGGCGAGAGCCGCATGACGGCCAGGATCACCCCGAGGACGATCGCGATGACCATGGAGTACACGGTCAGCTGCAGGGTCACGACGGCCGCCTGCGAGATGCGGCGGTCGAAGAGGTACTTGCCGACGGCGGGCCAGTCGTAGGCCGGCCGGAGCGCGGCGTCGACGACGATGGAGACGAAGACCACCACGAGCAGAATGGCGAACACCATCCTCCACGGATGCCGCAGCTTGATGGCCTTGATCGGCACCGATGGGGCCGGTTCCCCGGGCGGGCGGGTTGCCCCGCCCGCCTTCGGTGGAGTTGTGATGCTCATACGTTATCCGTTCGACGCGGCGTTGATCGTGATTGTCTCGATCGCACCATCCGCGACACCCCACTCGTCGAGGATGTCACCGTAGGTGCCGTCGTCGACCATGGACTGCAGCGCAGCCTGCACGGCCTTGGTCAGCTCGGAGTCCTTGGCGACCACGATGCCATACGGCGCCACATCGAAGGTCTCTCCGGCCGGCTGCAGCTTGCCCTCGGTCTGGGCGATCGCGTAGAGAGTGACGGGCGAGTCGGCGCTGAGCGCGTCGGCCTGGCCCAGCACGACCGCGTTGGTGGCCTGGTCCTGGGTGTCGTACTTCAGCTTGTCGATCGCCGGCTTGCCGGCCGCGACGCAGGCGTCACTCTTGGCCGGCACTTCGTCGGTGTCCTCATACGTGGTGGCCTGCACGGCGACCTTCAGCCCGCAGGCGTTGTCCGGATCGACGTCGTTGCCGACGGCCGAGGCCCACTGGATGCCGGCGACGAAATAGTTGACGAAGTCGACCTGCTTCTCCCGCTCGACGTTGTCGGTGAAGGAGGACACGCCGATGTCGGCCTTGCCGCCGGTCACGCTCGGAATGATGTTGTCGAATTTCGCGACCTGGAATTCCGGCTCCAAGCCGAGCTTGGCTGCGACGGCCTCAGCGATCTCGATGCCCCAGCCGATCGGCTCACCGGCTTCGTTCTTGAACTCGTTGGGAGCGTAGGTCGGGTCGGTCCCGATGACGAGCGTGCCGGAGTCGGCGACCTCGGCGGGAAGCATCGCGGCGGCGGCGTCGTCCACGGCGATCTCACTGGCGGAGGAGTCGGACGTCGCTCCGCCCGTGGTGTCCGTGGAGTTGTCCACGCAGCCGGTGAGCAGGAGTGCCGTGACGGCGGCGAGAGCCGGGAGCAGGTATTGAGCGCGCATTGCGTAACCTTTTTCGTGGTTGTCGGATGTGTCTGGTTCGTCTTTGAGGTCCGTTAACGGAATTCGACAAAAGCGAGCATATAACAGCACGCTCACGCGGATTCCGTGCGCAGATAACGTTTTGGGCCAGCCCTACTGAGCGTGGACGGGCTTCCCCGTGTCTCAGTATGACCGGAAGCGTGTTTCGCGCGGATTTCACGCCCGCGGGTCGCCCGTCGCGACCGGGCGGCCCGGCAGGTTGGACCACTGCGACCACGAGCCGGGGTAGAGCGCCGGTGAGAACCCGGCGATGGCCAGAGCGGCCGCCTCGTGCGCGGCGGTGACGCCGGAGCCGCAGTAGACGCCCACCGTGCCGCCCGCCGTGACTCCGAGCGCCTCGAACCGGGCGCGCAGTTCGGCGGCCGGGAGGAAGCGCCCGTCGAGGGTGAGGTTGTCGGCCGTGGGCGCGCTGATCGCGCCGGGGATGTGGCCGGCACGAGGATCGATCGGCTCCGTGTCACCACGGTAGCGCTCCGCAGCGCGGGCGTCGAGGAGCGCGCCGGTCTGCGCGAGCGCGGCGGCGGCATCCGTGTCGAGCACAGGCAGCACCCCGTCGGAGAGGGTGATCGTGCCCGGACGGACCGTTTCCGCGCTCAGCTCCGTTGTGGCCAGCTCGCCGACCGCGAGCGGCAGGCCGGCGGCGCGCCAGGCGGCGAGCGCCCCGTCGAGAAGCAGCACGTCGCGCACCCCGGCGTGACGCAGCAGCCACCAGGCACGGGCTGCCGACACCCCGCCCAGGTCGTCGTAGACCACGACCGTGTCGCCGTCACGAAGCCCCCAGCGGCGCGCGGCTGCCTGCAGCGTCGCACGGGTGGGCAACGGATGCCGCCCGTCGGCCGGTTCGCCGGGCCGGGCCAACTCGGTCTCCAGGTCGACGTACACGGCGCCGGGGATGTGGCCGGCCCGGTATTCGTCCGGCCCGGGAGGGCCACCCAGCTTCCAGCGCACGTCCAGCACCCGAACGTCGCTTTGGGACTCAAGCATGGCTGCCAATTCGTCGGCCGTGATCAGTATTCGCACGCGCTCACGCTACCTCGGCGGACGTAGACTTGAGTAGGTGAGCAGCTACTGGACCCTTTTGAAGACTCCGGGCGTTGCTCGCGTCATCGCCGCACAACTGACAGCTCGGTTCCCCTTTGGGATGCTGTCGCTCGCGTTCCTGATCCACATCGAGCAGGTCTTCGACTCCTATGGCGCCGCCGGCCTCGTGCTGGGTGCCATGAGCATCGGCCAGGCCGTCGCCGGGCCGCTCACCAGCCGACTGATGGGCCGCTGGGGCATGCGTCCGGTGATCACGGCCACCCTCGTCGTCTGCGCGACCTCCATCGTGACAATGGCTCTGGTCAGCATGCCCATTTATGTTCTGATGGCCGTGGGGCTCATCGCCGGGTTGTCCACACCGCCGATTCAGCCGGCCGTGCGCACCATCTACCCGAAGATCGTCAACTCCCGCCAGCTCACGCCGCTGTTCTCGCTCGACGCGTCGGCCCAGGAGATCATCTGGGTGCTGGGCCCGGTGATTGCCACGTTCGTGGCCATCCAGGTCAGCCCGGTCGCCGGCATCCTGCTCGCCGCCATCTTCCTCATCGGCGGCGGCGTCTGGTTTCTGGTGCTGCCCGAGGTCGGCCGGGTGCGCATCCCCCGTAGCCGCCGCAAACTCGGCGTCGTTCTCAAACGCCCGGCGGTCATGCTCAGCACCATCGTCGGCTTCATGCTGGTAGCCGCCTGCGCCTCGGTCGAGGCGGGTGTGGTGGCCGCGTTCGGGCACGGCAGCGCGGACTCGGGCTGGGTGCTCGGCATCTTCGCTCTCGGCTCGCTGATCGGCGGGCTCGCCCTCGGCCACGCCCCGATCGGCCCTTGGGCGTTGGCCGCACGGATGCTCATCGTCACCGTCGGCCTCGGGCTCGCCACTCTCGGGCTCAGCTTCTGGTGGCTGGCCGCCACCTTGCTGCTGGCGGGAATCGGAATCGCTCCGGCCTTCGCCGTTCTGTTCGGCATCGTGTCCGCGAGCGTCAAGTTCAGTGACACCGCGGAGGCCTACGGCTGGGTGGGCACCGGCCAGCTGATGGGCGCCGCCCTGGGTTCCGCCATCGCCGGTTTCATGATCGACCAGAGCGGCGCCACGGCGGCCATCCTGGTCGCGGCCGGCTTCGCGGGGCTCGGCACGATCATCCCCGCGCTCGGCCGGCGCTGGCACCCCGACCTGCGCGGCCGCGATGCGAGCCCGCTCCCCGACACCGCACCGATCCAGGTGCAGGTCTCCTAGCCGCCTCCGCTCATCGCGCGGTGAACCGACACAATTGCGGGGTTGAGCGTCCCGCGCACCCCTCAATCGTGTCGTTTCACGCCTCGGCGCAGTAGGACGAGGTTAGATGGGGGAATGACGCTCTCACCGTTACTTCCCCTGCATGACGGACACGGTATCCCCCAGCTCGGGCTCGGCGTGTACAAGATCGCGGATGCCGCGGCGGCCGACGCTGTGCAGGTCGCCCTGGAGGCCGGTTACCGCCACATCGACACCGCGGCGCTCTACGACAACGAGACCGGCGTCGGCCAGGGTATCGCCCGCTCCGGCCTGCCCCGTGAGGACGTGTTCGTCACCACGAAGGTCTGGAACGACCAGCACGGCTACGACAAGACCCTGCGCGCCTTCGACGTGAGCCTCGGCAAACTCGGCTTCGACTACGTCGACCTCTTTCTGATCCACTGGCCCGCACCCCGCCAGGACCTCTTCGTCGATACCTGGCGCGCCCTCGAGACGCTGCGCGCCTCAGGTCGCGCCCGGTCGATCGGGGTGTCCAATTTCCAGCCGCACCACCTGGACCGTCTGCTGGCCGAAACGGATGTCGTTCCGGTCCTCAACCAGGTGGAGCTGCACCCGTGGCTGCAGCAGTCCACCGTGCGCGAGTACGACGCGGCCCACGGCATCCTCACCGAGGCCTGGTCGCCGTTGGCCCGCGGCCGCGCGATCGGCAACGAGACCCTCGACGCCATCGGCGCCCGGCACGGCAAGACGGCCGCACAGGTGGTCATCCGCTGGCACCTCGAGCTGGGCAATGTGGTGATTCCGAAGTCGGTGACACCGGTGCGCATCCGGGAAAACTTCGACGTCTTCGACTTCACACTCAACGCCGGCGACCATGCCGCCATCGCCGCCATCGACGCCGGCCAGCGCACCGGCAGAGATCCCGACGACTTGGACTGAATCTCGGCTCGACCCGGATCGGTGCCCGCGGGTCGCGCTGAGGGCCCCGCGCCACTCTCCCGCGCCACTCTCCGCACGCCTGACGAATTCGACGGAGATTTCGACCGAATCCCGCCCAAACAAGCCGGAAACCGGCTTCAACCCAAAAATCTCCGTCGAATTGGTTCGCCGGAGCCGCAGTGCCTTGCGACAATGCCGCCCCCACAGGTCCACGCGAGAGCCCCCGTTCCGGTCGAGAGCGACCCGCGGAACGGGCACTCCCGACCGGACAGGCGCTACCAGCGGCGGTGGATCTGCTCGCGCAGCATCCGGTCGTAGATATCCTGCACGCCCTCGTTGAGCCCGAGGCTGAGCGGGGCGACCGAACCGGCAGCGGCGTTGCCGCGAGCCTGCTGCACCGATCGGGCCCCGGGGATGACCGAGCTGATGCCGTCAATCTGGGCCACCCAGGCCAGCGCGGCCTGCGCGGGCGTGAGCTCCTCGGTCAGGGAGCCCACGAGCGCCGCGAACTCCGCGGCGGCTGCCAGGCCGGTCTCATAGTCCACACCGGAGAAGGTCTCGCCGACGTCGAAGGCGCTGCCGTCGCGGTTGTAGTTGCGGTGGTCGTCCGCCGCGAAGGTTGTCTCCCGGGTGTACTTTCCGGTCAGCAGGCCGCTCGCCAACGGAACGCGGGCGATGATGCCCACACCGGCGGCGCGCGCGGCCGGCACGACGGCCTCGAGCGGCTTCAGCCTGAACGCATTCAGGATGATCTGCACGCTGGCCAGGCCGGGCCGTTCGATGGCTGCGAGAGCCTGGTCGCAGGTCTCGACGCTCACCCCGTAGCCGGCGATGGCTCCCTCGGCGACGAGTGTGTCGAGCGCGTCGTAGACCTCGTCGGATTCGATCACGTCGCTCGGCGGGCAGTGCAGCTGCACGAGGTGCAGGGTGTCCATGCCGAGGTTCGTGCGGGACCGGTCGGTCCAGGCCCGGAAGTTGGCGAGCGTATAGTTATCGGCCAGCTGGTCGACCCGTCGGCCCATCTTGGTGGCCACGGTGATGCCGGCTGCGGCGGCGCTGCCGGCCAGGAATCGACCGATGATCTGCTCGCTGCGGCCGTCACCGTAGACGTCGGCGGTGTCGAAGAAGGTGACGCCGGCGTCGACGGATGCCGCGAGCACCGCGGTCGCGTCGGCCTCCGACACGTCACCCCAGTCCGCTCCCAGCTGCCAGGTGCCCAACCCGATCACGGAGACGATTCGGCCGGTTTTTCCGAGGGTTCGTGTGTCCATGTCTCCAGCCTAGCCACGGAAGTCAAAGTGGAAGCAGTGACCGACGAGGCAGCAGCCGCGGACAAGGCCCCGGCCCCGACCCTGTCGTCCGCGTCGATGACCCGGGCCAGTGCCCGGGCGAGCCGCGGCCGGATGAGATGGTCGTTCGCTTCGACGCGGTGCATGGTGACGTGGCGCATCCGTTCGATCACCGTCATGGAGCCGGCCGCGATGAAGGCGTCCAGCACACCGTAGACCACGTCGACCGGCACTCGCACGGCCGCGATGTCGCTGACCACGGTCTGCGATTCGATGCAGTGCTCCAGCGATTTCACGAACGGGGTCCAGTTGCGCTCCGTCAGCTCGAAGATGCCCTTCGGCAGCAGCCGTGCGATGATGGCCGCGTTCGCGAGAGTGAACTCCTTGTTCAGCCGCAGGAAATCGTAGGCGCGCAGGTAGGCGTTCACCCGGGCCCGCACCCAGCGTTCACCGATGTCGGTCGGCGACAGATAGACCGGCGGCCCCACGAGCACCACCCGGGACACCTGGGTTCGACGGGACGCGCGGGTGCGGGGCATCGCCGCCAGCCGGGCCGCGATCAGGCTGCCGAGGGAGTGGCCCACCAGGATGAACGGCTCGCGGAGCTTCAGCGACCGGATCGTGGTGGCCAGGGCCTCGACGTGGTCCTCGAGCCGATACTCGCACCCTTCGGGGATCGGCGATTCGCCGAAACCCAGGATGTCGACGGCGATGACCCGGTGCCTGGGCACAAGCAGTGGCACCAGTTCCCGGAACGTTTCCGAGGAGGAGGCGATGCCGTGCACGAGAATCACGACCGGACCGGTTCCCTCATCGATTGCGATGTGCAGCAGCGGCGGGCGTGTCCAGCCGAGCCGTTCGCAGAGGGTCGCCCACCAGGTCATGGTTCCAGTATCGCCGTGAACGGCGTCCCCGATCCATTCAGCGACCGGTGTAGGCGGCGCATGCACGCGAAGCGCGCGCCGCATGCCGAGACTCGATTGTGATCCAGAGCCGGCGACAGCGGTCGTACAGTGGGGCCATGAAGCGTTTGCCCGCGATCGCCGCGGTACTCCTGAGTGCACTGCTGCTGGCCGGCTGCTCCGTGCCCGGCGCTTCCACCGACTCCGGCGGCCCCGCCACGTCCCCGGGCCTCGCCGAACCGGGCGTCGTCAATCCGGGGACCGTCACACCCGGCGCCGAACCCGGCGAGTCTCTCGACTCGCGCACCTTCCCGGACGGCAGCACGGGCGAGATCGCCTCCAGCCAGCGCGACGTGATCACCACCGGGATGGTGTCGATCACCGTGAAGGACCCGATCGCATCCGTGCAGGATGCCGTCACCATCACCGAGCAGGCCGGTGGTCGGATCGACAGCCGCACCGAGAACCCCGCCACCGGCAACCAGCCGGCGAGCGCGAACCTCACCCTGCGCATCCCCTCGGATGAGCTCGACCGCACGCTGGCGGAGCTGAAGCAGCTCGGCACCGTCAACTTCGTGTCACTCAATGCCTCGGACATCACCCAGCAGACCCAGGACCTCGATGCCCGGATCACCTCGCTGCAGACCTCGGTCGACCGGTTACTCGCCCTGATGACGAGCGCCACGAACACGACCGACCTGATCGCCGTCGAGAACGCGCTGGCCGAGCGGCAGAGCGAGCTCGAGGGGTTGCAGGCGCAGCGGGACTACCTGTCCGACCAGGTTGATTTCTCGACCATCACGCTCGACCTGTACTCGACCGGCACAGTGGATCCCGGCACCCCGGACGACTTCTGGGATGCCATCGCGGCCGGCTGGAACGCCCTCCTGACAGCCCTCGGTACCGCGATCGTGGCCATCGGCTTCGCGCTGCCCTGGCTGCTCGCTCTCGGCCTGGTCGCGGCAATCGTCTACCTGGTGATCCGGTTGGCACGCAAGCGGCGCACGCCTGCGTAAACTTATTTGGTGTACACGTCTACCGAACTCTCCCCGCTCGGTGACGAGCTGCTCGAACGCATCCGTTCTCGTGCCGCGAAGCATGACCGGGACAATACGTTCCCCGCCGACGATCTGGCCGACCTGATCGCCTGCGGTTACCTCCGCTCGCTCGTGCCTGTCTCCCATGGTGGCCTCGGGCGCAGCGTGCAGCAGGTCGCCGACGACCAGATCCGGCTCGCCGCCCACGCCCCGGCCACGGCCCTCGCCGTCAACATGCACCTCGTCTGGACGGGCGTGGCTCTCACCCTGCATCAGCGCGGCGACGACAGCCTCGCTTGCGTGCTGCACGGCGCCGCCGCGGGCGAGATCTTCGGCTTCGGCGTGAGCGAGCCGGGCAACGACCTCGTGCTCTCCGATTCGATCACGACGGCCACCCCACAGCCAGACGGCGGCTACCGATTCACCGGCACCAAGATTTTCACCACGCTCTCCCCGGCCTGGACCCGGCTCGGCACCATGGGGATCGACCGGGACTCCGTTGACGGCCCGAAAATCGTCTGGGCGTTCATCGATCGGGGCGACCCGGGCGTCAGTCAGAAGAATGACTGGGACACCCTGGGCATGCGAGCCAGCCAGAGCCGCAGCACGGTGCTCACCGGCGCATCCGCCCGCCCGGAGCAGGTCTTCCGGCGGCTGGATCCCGGGCCGAACCCTGACCCGCTGATCTTTGCGATCTTCGCCAATTTCGAGATCCTGCTGGCGGCCGTGTACACCGGCATCGGCCGGCGCGCGGTCGAGCTGGCCGTGCTGGCGGCGAAGCGGCGCACGTCGCTCAAGCACGACGGCCGAACCCTGGCGCAGGACCCGGACATCCGTTGGCGCGTCGCGGAGGCCGCGATGATGATGGATGGCCTGTACCCCCAGCTCGACGCCCTCGCCCACGATCTCGCCACTCAGGCCGACCACGGCCCGCGGTGGTTCCCGCTCCTGTCGGGCCTGAAGTATCGCGCCACCGAGACCGCGCGCCTGGTCGTCGACCAGGCGCTGCGGGTCAGCGGCGGCTCGTCGTACTTTGCCGGGAACGAGCTCGGGCGACTGTACCGCGACGTTCTTGCCGGGCTCTTCCACCCGTCCGACGCCGAATCGGCGCACGCCACCGTGGCTGCCGCCTGGCTGGGTCCGCTCGATGTCTGATGTCACCCGCGCGATCAACGTCTTCGACAGCGCCGCCTACACCCGCTCGGTCCTCGACCTCACCATGCGGCTCGCGGAGGTCATCTTCGCGGCTGGCGCCGGAGCCGAAGACGCCACGGCCGCCATGGAAGCCATCACCCGCGCCTACGGGCTGAGGGGAACCGAGGCCAACGTCACGCACACGATCATCGCGCTCACCCACGAGGACCCGGCCACGCACGAGTCCATCACCCGGAGCCGCAACGTCAAGTACCGTTCGCTCAACTACAGCAAGCTCGCGGCCACCTCCGAGCTGATCGCCGAGATCCTCGACTCGCCGCCGGATGTCGCCGATGCCCGCAAACGTCTGGCCACCATTGTCAGCGCCAAGCCGCAGGTACCGGCCCTGTACCGCCGGCTGGGCTGGAGCCTCGTCGGAGCCGGGGCCGCCGTGCTCATCGGCGGCGGCCTGGTCGTCTGCGTCGCCGCCTTCGTCGCCACCTTCTTCATCGACCTGATCACGACCTCGCTCGACCGCCGGCAGGTTCCCGTCTTCTACCAAAACGTGGTGGGCGGGGCGATCGGGCCGATTGTCGCCGCGATCGTCGCACTCATCGACACCTCGGCGAATCCGTCCCTGGTCGTCATCGCGACCATCATCATGCTCCTGGCCGGCGTCACCACCTTCGGCGCGGTCCACGACACACTGTCGGGCTTCTACCTGACCGGCACGGCACGGATGATGGAGGCCCTGTTGATCACGGGCGGCCTGGTCACCGGCGTGGCCGGGGCGTCACTGCTGGTGGCCCGCTTCGGGTTCCAATTGCGCGTCGATGCCAACCTCACGCCGACTCTGGCCGACTTGCCCGTGATGCTCGCCGCCGCCATGGTCATCGTCGCCGGTTTCGGCCTCGCCGTGCAGGTGCCGTGGCGGGCGTTCTGGGTGGTCTGCCTGCTCGGCGCCGTCGCCGAGCTGCTCTATCTGGGTGGGGCGAGCGCCGGCTTCGGCCTGGTCTGGTCGTCGGCTCTCAGCGCAATGGGTGTCGGTC
This sequence comes from Cryobacterium sp. TMT2-17-1, assembly GCF_004402765.1. Lineage (NCBI taxonomy): Bacteria > Bacillati > Actinomycetota > Actinomycetes > Micrococcales > Microbacteriaceae > Cryobacterium > Cryobacterium sp. TMT2-17-1. The sequence continues at coordinate 14,477 of NZ_SOGC01000030.1, read as the reverse complement.
TGCTGGCCGCGATCGCGGCCCGGATCGTGCGCACTCCCCCGCTGGTGATCGTCGTTTCCGCGCTCGTCCCCCTCGTTCCGGGGCTGATCCTGTTCCGCGGCCTGCTGCAGCTGTCCGACGGCAACATCGACGGCCTGCTCAGCATGCTGACCGCAGGTGCCGTGGCCGCCGCGCTGGCGGCGGGCGCCATCCTCGCCCAGTACGTGGTGCAGTTCGTCTGGGGTCCGGCGCGCAGGCTGCAGCGCCGCTTCGTGGGGCCGCTGATGGCTTTGCCCGTTCGGCTCGGCCGCGGCCCCGGCACCCGGATCTGACCCGGTGGACGAATCAAGCGGTTCCGGCTAGTTGGGAATATCCGCTTCGCCCTGCGGGTCTTCGGTATCCTCCTCAACGAAGCGGTAAGGGATCGGTTCCTCGGTTTCGTGGCCGATCCGGAAACTGCGGCGCACGGTTGAGCCGTCTTCCGTCTCCTCGAGCACGACCTCCTGCTGGTACTCGCCGTTCACGTACTCGAGTTTCCGGGGCGTGCCGGCGGCGATCACGTTGGGTCCGTAGAAAATGGCCTCGTAGGTGGTCGTGTCGCTCATATTTGGATCCCTTTCTCCGGGTGGAGACGTCTGCCTCTCTGGCGGGGCGCGTCGGTCTCAGCCTACGGCCGGGCGCGCAAGTTGCACAGGCCCGGGTGCCGGTGCGAGCGGGAAGGTGCCGTTTCGCGGCAACCCGCGTAGGGTCGAAGTCACGGTGCCGCTGGGGCTCGGTTCGAAGGAGTACACATGGCTGACAAATCACCCAAGAAGGACGCATCCAAAAAGGTTGCCGGCAAGTCCTTGAAGGAGAAGCGTGCCGACAAGCATGCCAAGGCGAACGAGACGACCGAGAAGGCGCGCAAGGCCTAGCGCCTGCTCCACGATTAAACTCAGGGTGTTGCCGCGCTAGCCGCGGCAACACCCTTTTATGTTCCGAAAGGACCTGCCGATGACCCTTCCCACCATGGACACCCAAGTGAGCTACCCGGCCGGGCAGACCGAGAGCACCGCGACGGTGCTGCACGTCGAGCCGCTCCCGACCGGACTGCTCGCCGTGCTCCTCGACACCACCCCCGTGCACCCGGTTGACGCGGGTTGGCCCGACCAGGGTCCCGACCGGGCCGTGCTGCGCGCCCAGGGAATCGAGCTGCCGGTGCTGGACTGCGTCGTCGGAGCAACGGACGGGTCGGCGCTGCATCTCGGCCGGGACATCCCGGTGCCGAAGGGAACGCCCGGCTGGGCGTTCGTCGTGGCCCACATCGTGCAGCCCCATGCCGCCCTGATCGAGGGGCAGCCGGTCGACGCCGTCGTTGACACCGGCTACCGGCGACGGATGTCCGCGGGCCACACCGCGTGCCACCTCGCCTCCCTCGCCCTCAACCTGGCTCTCGCAAACCGGTGGAAGAAGGACGTGCGCACCGACGCTCTCGGCAGCCCCGACTTCGACGGCACCGCGATCGACGTGTCCCTCATCGGCGAGAACGAATCCGTGGACACCTACCGGCTCGGCAAATCCCTGCGCCGCAAGGGCTTCGTCACGGAGGAACTGGCCGACCAACTGGCCGAGATCGAATCGATGCTGAACACCTCTCTCGCCGGGTGGGTGGCTACGGACGCGAGCGTGCGCATCGACCGGGACGGCCCACTGCTGACCGACCGCCGGTACTGGGTCTGTGAGCTGCCGGCACACGACGTGCGCATCCCCTGCGGCGGCACCCACGTTTCCTCCCTGGCCGAGCTCGGTGCTGTGCGCGTGGCGCTGTCCACAACCGACGTGGAGGGCACGACCGTGCTCACCATGGAGACGTTCGTCGGCCGATCGGCGCTCGGCGGCTGAGGCCGGCGCAGGTCGGCACGTGAACTCGGCTTGGATCAGAAACTCTCATTTCGGAGATTTTTGCGACACGCTGTTCACCCCGGCGCACCACGCCGCATGAACCGAAATCTCCGAGTTCGGCGACGGAATGGCTCGTCGGCCTGAAGACGAAGACAGAAAGAAGCAGGCCCCCGGTTTCCCAGGGGCCTGCGACTGACGATTGTCACTATCTCGGTGGAGCTAAGGAGATTCGAACTCCTGACCTTCTCATTGCGAACGAGACGCGCTACCAACTGCGCCATAGCCCCTAACCGCTTATGCAGAATATCACGCGCGGCGACCGAGTTTCGCCGAACCGCCCGCTAGAGCCCGAATGTGCCCGGGTTCGGTCAGCCGACGGCGCGGCGACGGCGCAGCACGTCGTCGAGGTCGCTCATGCCGGGAGCGGTGTCTCCGACGACCCCCATCGACGCGAACCGGCTCGCTGCGGGCACAGCCGGAGCATTCTCGCGACCGGGCGCCGCACGCGTGAGCGGGGTGACGGCCACCTCGAGCGCCGCGGCCCGGCGGGCGAGTTCCGCCTCTGCGGCTACCTTCCGCAGCTCGGCGGCGGCATCCACGGATGCCATCGCCGCCTGGGCGACGGATCCGCGCGACAGGTGCATCGGCCGAGGCAGCGGCAACGGCGTCCAGCTCGGAGCGACGACCGGCGTCTCCTCGAGGTGCACGGACTCGAAGGCCTGCCCGACACGGGCGGAGGGGTAGCTGACCTCTGAGCCATTCGCGGCGGCAGCGTGCTGGTGGGCGCGGCGAGATGTGCGGGCGAGGCGCGACAGCGCCCCGACAGCGAGCGCGACCGTAGCCAGGCCGGCGAGGACTGCGGTCCAGGCTCCGCCCGCTGCCACCGCGAGAACCCCGGAGACGAAGAAGAGGATGCCCCCGAGCAGGATCAGGGAGGTCAGCGCTCGCACTCGGCGCAGACGCAGAGCGCGAGCGCGACCCGGCAATCTGGCCACGACCCCGGCGCCCACTGCGCCGGCACGCACTGCGGAAGCCTGGGCAGCGACCTCTCGGGCGGCAGCGGCGCGGTTTGTGGCGGCCAGGGCCGCGGCGGAGCGCCGGGCGGACGCGGCGGCATCCGTCACCGCCTTCGCCTCGGCTCGGGCATCGTCTTCGGCCTGGGCCAGCAGCTTGCGTTGGGTCAGGACGGTTCGGGCATTCGCTTCGAGCCGCACCTGCTGGGGCACCTCGGACGTCTCCGCCAGAATGCGCATGGTCTGCTGCAAGCGAACAGCGTTGCGCTCGGTGGTGAGGTACTGGCGTCGGCGCGCCCAGGTCGGCATGAGGTAGGTCACCCACAGGGCAGCCGCGACCGCAATCATCACTCCCCCGCCCAGGATCTCGCTACTCATAATCTCTAAGGTAAGAGGGCCGTAGCCATGCGGTGATGATTATCGAGGGTGTGTCACGGGCAATTCTTGCACTCATCGGTCACTCACCGTCAACGGATGCGCGGCCGCGGCCCGATCGACGTCCGTCACCCGGGCGGCGTCGGCCGGCGCCTGGCCGAACTGCCAGCGGTGCAGCACGCCCTGGCGCACCTCTTCGGCCACCAGCCCGAAGCAAAAATGGTCGCGCCAGTCGCCGTTAATGTGAATGTACCGGCGACGCAGACCCTCGTAGCGGAAGCCGAGTTTCTCCACGACCCGCAGCGAGGGCACGTTCTCGGGTCGGATGCAGATCTCCATGCGGTGCAGCCCGAGCTGGCCGAAGCAGTAGTCGGTGGCCAGGGCTACGGCTGTGGGCGTGATCGCCTTCCCTGCGAATTCCTCGCCCACCCAGTAGCCGATGGTGGCCGACGACAGGGAGCCCCAGGTGATCGACGACACGTTGAGCTGGCCGGCCAGCTCGCCCTGGTATTCGACCAGGAACGGCAGCCCGCTGCCGGCACGAGAGTGCGCAAGCAGGCTGCGGATGCTGGCGCGGGTGTCGAAGGACATCGGCGCATAGGGGCTGGTGGCCTCCCAGGTGCGCAGCCAGCCCCGGTTCTCCATCAGGGAACGGTCGAGGTTGCGGTCGTCGCGCAATCGGATCGGTCGCAGTGTGACGGGACCCTCATGAAGCGTCGGTATTGCGATCGCCACAGTGTGCCCGTCTACTCAATGCCGAAATGGTGTTCCCTTAATCTACCGCGCGTGTTTTAGTCGAGAGTGGCGACGAACTCGTGCAGCCAGGGCCGCAGGTCCGGTCCGAGGTCCTCGCGGTCGACGGCAAGCTGCACAATGGCCTTGATGTAGTCGAGGCGGTCGCCGGTGTCGTAGCGGCGGCCACGGAAAATGACCCCGTACACGCCGCCGCTGGTGACCGGGTTCAGCGCCATCTCCTGCAGCGCGTCGGTGAGCTGGATCTCGTTACCCTTGCCCGGCTGGGTGCGCTCGAGCACCTCGAAGACCTCGGGGCGTAGCACGTAGCGGCCGATGATGGCCAGGTTCGACGGGGCATCCTCGGTGCTGGGCTTCTCGACCAGCCCGGTGACCCGCACCACGTCGGGATCGTCGGTGGCCTCGACCGCGGCCGCCCCGTAGAGGTGGATCTGTGAGGGCTCCACCTCCATCAGGGCAATGATGCTGGTATTGCGCGTGCTCTGCTCGGCGAGCATCTTCGACAACAGCGGGTCGCGCGCGTCGATGATGTCGTCACCGAGCAGCACCGCGAACGGTTCGTTGCCAACATGCATCTTGGCTCGCAGCACCGCGTGGCCGAGGCCCAGCGGGTCACCCTGGCGGACGTAGTGGATGTCGGCCAGGTCGGTGGCGTGGTTGACCTTCTCCAGTCGGCTGTGGTCGCCCTTTTTCTTCAGGATCGCCTCGAGTTCGGTCATGCGGTCGAAGTGGTTTTCCAGCGCGTTCTTGTTGCGCCCGGTGACCATCAGCACGTCGGTCAGGCCCGCGGCCACGGCCTCCTCCACCACGTACTGGATCGCCGGTTTGTCGACGACCGGCAGCATCTCCTTCGGCATGGCCTTGGTGGCCGGAAGAAAACGAGTGCCCAGTCCTGCAGCAGGAATGACGGCTTTGGTAATTGGTGTCCCCATGGTCCCTACGATATCGGCATCTAGGATGAGATATATGGATTCCGTTATCGGTCACCGAAAGCGCGCGCTTCGCGCCGAGCTGCGGGAGCGCCGCCAGAACCTGACCTCGGTCGAGCGGGAGGCCGCGACGGCCGGATTCACTCAGAATCTGCAGAGCATCACTCTGGATCTGTCGGCCCGGTCCATCTCCTGCTACCTGTCCTCCCGCAACGAACCGGACACCCGCCCGTTCGTGAACTGGGCGGAGGCCCAGGGCATCCGGGTGCTGTTTCCGGTGTCCCGCGATGACGGACTCCTCGACTGGACCGTCGGCGAGGACCAGACCGAATTCGAGGGTCTCTCGGGCGCGCCCGAGGCAGGCGGCAGCCTGCTGGGCCCGATCGCGATCAACGACGTTGACCTCATCATCGTGCCGGCCGCCGCCGTCGATGCGACCGGCCTGCGCATGGGCTGGGGTCGCGGCTACTACGACAAGACCCTAGGCTCAATGGAGAAGTGCCCGCCGGTGTATGCCGTCGTCTTCGACAACGAATTCGTCGACGAGGTGCCCCGTGAGGTTCACGACCAGCCGGTCGACGGCCTGGTCACCCCCACGCGCATCATCGCGTTCTGATCGGCACTCCCCCTACTTCCTGTTCAACGAAAGCCATTTCATAATCGGAGATTCCGGCCCACGGGCCGGTCCCCCATCGGAGTTCCAGTGCCTACCTATTCCTACCGCTGCACCGAGTGCGACACCGCGTTCGACATCCAGCAAGCATTCACCGACAGCTCGCTCACCACGTGCCCGACCTGTGGCGGCAAGCTGCGCAAGGTCTTCTCGTCGATCGGCGTGACCTTCAGCGGTTCCGGCTTTTACAGCAACGACGCCCGATCGGATGCGAAGCGCTCGCTCGAGCGCTCGTCGAAGACCCCAGACAAAAAGTCAGATAAGAGCTCAGACGCGAAGTCGGGCGATTCCGGCTCCGGCACCGGTTCCGGCTCCTCCAGCGAGAAGTCCGCGGCCCCCGCGAAAGACAGCTCCGGCCCGACGAAAGTCGCAAGCACCAGCACCAGCAACACGCCCGCGTCCGCCGCGAAGGCCTCCTAGCCCCCAGCACCTCACCGCCTCAGCACCTCAGCACCTCAGCACCTCAGCACCTCAGCACCTCAGCACACCACTCGCCTGTCCCGGCGCCGAGACCTCACCGGAGTATCACCATGATCCAGGGCTTCAAAGAATTCATCATGCGCGGCAACGTCATTGAGCTTGCTGTCGCCGTGGTCATCGGCGCGGCGTTCACCGGGGTGGTCAGCGCGATCGTCACGGGCATCTTCAACCCGCTGATCGCGGCGATCTTCGACTCGGAGAGCCTGACGGAGGCAATGGTCATCGGCCTTCCCGGCGGGGGCGGCCTGTCGTTCGGTCTCGTCCTCGCCGCGGCCATCAACTTCCTGCTGGTCGCGGCCGTCGTCTATTTCGTCTTCGTGATGCCGCTCAACCACCTCAAGCACACGCAGGAGCGTCGCCGTGCAGCCGGAATTCCCTCCACCGCCGATGCCGCCGCCCCCACAACGGAACTCGACCTCCTGACCGAGATCCGGGACCTGCTGGCCGCCGGCGCGACACTCGACCAGGGTCCGAAGCACACGCTCTAGATGAGTGAGGCCTCATCGATTGGTTATCGCTCCCGGCAAGCCAATTCTGACCGGCCCCCGTTGACGCTGCTCAGTACAGGCGGAAGGCCGTGTCCGGGGTCGAACCAATTCGACGGAGATTCTGACGTTTGAGCGGGATTTCGGCCTGTTTCCGGACGATACGGGCAGAATCTCCGTCGAATTCGTTCGGGCCGCGGGCGGAGCGCGTGGTGGATACCGAGCGGCACAAGCGCTGCTGCACAGCGGGCAGGCGTTGTGGCCAACTCAGGAGATCCCTCCGGCCGGGTCGGGCATCCGCGCCGGTTCCGCACTGCTCCGCGGCGGTTCCGCACTGCTCCGCGGCGGCTGGTGAATGCGGCCGACGGATGTCCTGAGTTAGCCACACACACACACACACACACACACACACACACACACACACACACACACACACACACACACACACACACACACACACACACACACACACACACACACACACACACACACACACACACACACACACACACACACACACACACACACACACACACACACACACACACACACACACACACACACACACACACACACACACACACACACACACACACACACACACACACACACACACACACACACACACACACACACACACACACACACACACACACACACACACACACACACACACACACACACACACACACACACACACACACACACACACACACACACACACACACACACACACACACACACACACACACACACACACACACACACACACACACACACACACACACACACACACACACACACACACACACACACACACACACACACACACACACACACACACACACACACACACACACACACACACACACACACACACACACACACACACACACACACACACACACACACACACACACACACACACACACACACACACACACACACACACACACACACACACACACACACACACACACACACACACACACGGGCTCGGCGGGCCCATCGCCCACGACGATGCGGCCTCACTCATCCACGGCAGTCACCAACTCCGTCCCTTCGGCTACCAGTGCGGCGGGCGGTCCTGACGGAGCCGTTCGTCGTTGACGCCGCGGGTGCCCGGTCCGGCGGGATCGGCGGGCACGATGCCGCCCTCCTCGCGCAGAACCGGTGGGTGCGGATCGGGGTCGGTGTCGGGCGCGGGCGTCAGCCGAGCACGCCGGGACGTGCCGGCCGATTTGACGACGGACTGCCGGGGAACGACGGATGCGTCCCGATGGCCGACCTTATCCCGGTGGTCGAGCTTGTCGAGACCATCCCGCTCGGGTAAGTCGCGCTCAGGCACCAGGTCGGCGCACCGGACCGGATGAACCAGGCGCCGTCGAACCAGTCGCCGTCGAACCACGCCCCGTCGTACCAGGCGCGGCCGAGCCATGCGCGGAGGATCCGGCAGCCGCCGGCGGCACCGACAGGCCGACGAGTGCCGCCACGCGGGCGGCCACCGCGTCCGGGTTGCTGAAGAGTTCGAAGCTGTGCACCCGCAGGTAGTGCCAGCCGAGGCGGCGCAGCACTTCGGGGCGGAGCCTCAGGGACTCGCGCAAGCTCGACCGGCCGACGACGGCATCCGTTTCGACGACGACGGCACGGCCCGCGTGCGAGCCGGCGAGGGCCAGCTTGCCGCGGTGGCCGAGCGACACGGTGAGGCCAAGGCGTTCCAGGCGGCGGGCCAGGTCGACCAGCATCGCCTCGCTCGCGTCGGGAACTTGGGCCTCGTTGCGGCGCGCCTCAGTCTCGCTGAGCACCTGGGAGAGCGCGAGGATGCCGTGGCGCTGGCGATCCTCGTCGATGTCGGAGGGGCGGAAGCAGGAAACGATGTCCATGGCCCGGCGGGCCCGGGTCATGCCGATGGCCAGCAGCCGCTCGCCGCCCGGTTCACCGAGCGAACCGAAGTTCGTCAGGAGACGGCCGTGCGGGGTGCGGCCGTAGCCGATGGAGAAGATCACCCGGTCGCGGCTCTGCGCCACGGCCTGCTCGAGGGTGAGCACAGTGAATGGCTCGGCCCGGTCTTTCAGGATGAAGTCGGAGAGGTCGGTACGCTTGGAGAAGGCGGACAGCACGGCCTGGTGCACACGCACGGAGTGCCGCGCGCTGGCCGTGATGACCATGAGTGATTCCTTCGGGCGCTTGACGGCGTGGTCCATGACGAGTTCGACGACCTTGGCCACCTCGGCGTCGACGCTTTCCACGGCCCCGGAGTCGGCGTCGGGCATGCCGTGCCCGCCGGCCACGTAGTTGATGGTGAGGCTGCCGTGCCCGAGGTAGCTGCCCGCCCAGGGCAGGGAGTCGATGCGCCCGCCGTAGAAGCGGTGGTTGACGAGTTCCGCGAGGTCTTCGCCGCCAGCGCGGTAGCTGCGGGTCAGGGTGAGGGTCGGCAGCAGCTCGCCGAGGCGGGCCAGGGCCGAGTCGGCGTGCAGGGCGTCGACGTTGGTCTCCTGCTCGACGCGGTCGTCGGCGGCGGCCGTGATGCCGGTCTCGAACGACGACGGTGTCTGCGTGACCGGGTCGCCGAACGCGACGATCTGCCGGCCGCGACGGATGGCGCCGACGTTCTCGGCCAGAGTGGTGGCGCCGGCGTCGACGAGCAGGACGGTGTCGAAGCTCATCTGGTCAGCGAGTGCCGCCACCTCGTAGGGCGAGGCCAGCCAGACCGGGGCGAGCACGCGACCCAGGTGCGGGGCGGCCTTGTGCAGGCGGGTGGGGGTGGCCCGGTCGGCGCGCAGCAGGCGCCTGAGGTTGTCGGCCTCCTCGGGCCAGTCGACGACGCCGATCTTCCAGGTCTCGGCGAGCAGCCAGGCGAGGAGCTGCCCGGTGGTCGAGGCGTGCGCCTCGTCGACCAGGCGGAAGTCGGCCTCGAGCCGGTCGAGAACCTGCGTGTTGGCGTTCAGGAGGGCCTTGTCGCCGCTGAGCATGGTCTCGAGCACGGACTGCCACCAGGCGAGTTCGAGCTCGTCGGCGACGTCTCTCTCGGACACGTGGCGCTGGGCCAGGTCGGTCATCAGCGGGTCGAGATTGTGTTCGCGCAGGGTAGCGAGCAGCGCGGTGCGCTCATGTAGGTTCGCCAGTACCTCGCTCTCGGCGGCCAGGCCGGAGATCGTGTAGATGAGCTCCTTCACCGGGCGGTTCGACAGCTGACGCGTGGTTCCGGCCGCTCCGAGCGGAACGTCGAGGCTCGCGAGGTCTTCCGAGACGCGCTGGTAGGCCACGTGCACATCCGAGATGCCCACGGGCACCTCGGGGGTGACGCCGGCGACTACGAAGCGCTGCCACAGGGTGCGCTGCTGCTGGATGCGGCGCAGGCTCTCGTTCATGTCGCTCACGTGCACGCCGGGGCGCAGGTATTCCACAGCGAGCTTGCGCAGACGGCGACGGTTCGCGCCGGTCATCTCGGGCGACTCCCGGCGGGACGCGGTCGCGGAGATCAGTTCGGTCAGGGACCGGTCGAAGACGGCCGGCTGGAACTTGTCGAGCGTCTCCCGGATGTCGAGCAGCAGCCGCAGGTAGACGCCGAGCTCGGCGATGGTCTCGAACGGTCGCAGTCGGGTCTGGCCGACGAGTCCGGCGGCACGCTCGAGCAGGCGTGGGAGTTCGATCTGGTTGACCCGTTTGGCCAACTGGTGCGCCGCCGAGGCGTCCGCGGTGGAGGAGAAGGAGGCTCCGTACCAGGGCGAGTCGCCCGGTCCGTAGCGGAATTCACCGAGTGCAGCCGCCTTGATCAGGGTGTCGGCGGCGGCCGGCCGACCCTGCGCCAGGCGTTCGAGCGCGCGCCGGTCGAGCCTGGCCGTGGTCGAAGGAGGTGAGGGCAGCTGCGCGAGGCGTGCCAACTCTCCGAGGGCGTCGAGAACGGACACCCCGAGCGCCGGGTCGCGGCGGGTGAGCGCCGACCGGTAGTCGAGTAGCACCTTGCGCAGGCGCACAAGCGCGTCGTCGACGTCGCCGACCATGGGCTGGGTGGCCTTCTCGTTGCGGGTGATCGCCTGGATCAGGTCCCGGCGCAGGGTGCGCGGGGTCACGGCGACCCCGGGCAGCCCGACCTGCACCAAGCGGTGCGCGATACCGTCGAGGCTGGAACGGCGGGCGCTGACGACGAGCACGCGCTTGTGCTGAGCGATAAGCGAGCCGATCGCGTTCACAATCGTCTGCGTGCCGCCGGTGCCGGGAAGGGTTTTCACGACGAGCGAGTTGCCGGCCGCGATCTGCGCGACGACGTTCTCCTGCTCGGAGTCCGCGTCAAGCAGAAGGATGTCGGTGGCCGGTGGCCGGGAATCCTGGCCGAGCGGGACGACCGGGTTGTACGCGGTCTCGATGGCGCGCCGGGCGTTGGTGTTGCCACCGATCGCGTCGAGCAGCGGATGGTCCAGGTTGGCCGCATCGGCGGCGAGAGCGCGGCCGACGTCGGCGAACACGGAGGCCACGAGGCGCGGTACCACGTTGAACCAGGGCAGGTGCGAGGTGAGGCCGCGCAACCGGTCGATCACGGGCTGCGGTTTGAAGGCGCCGTTGGTGACGGCCAACGCCACGAACGCATCCGCATCCAGAACGATCTCGAACTGGTCCTTCAGCGCGCGGGCCAGTTCCGGGTTGAGGAACGGCTGGCCCTTGAGCTTGAGTTCGAAATCGCGGCCGTAGCGGCGGATGGCGAGGGGGCGCAGCAGCACGGGAGCGCTGTAGTCCACCTCGTTGTGGCGCCACTCGGCGAGGCCGATGGCCAGGTGCACCGATTCGATGCCGCGCATGGAGCGCAGTTCGATGCCCTTCTGGGTGATCTCGCCAGCCGCCAGCCGCGCGTTGCGCAGGGCCAACTCGTCGCGGATCAGGTTGGAGAGCAGAGCCGTCTTGCCGGTGATGAACTGGGGCAGACCGCCCGGATGGGTGGCGCTCAGTTCGATCCGCGTGCGGGGTCCGTCGCTGAAGTGCAGCAGCGGGGAACGCCCGCCCACTTCGGCGAGTTCGTCGCGCCAGCGCTGCCAGACCGGGTCGGCCACATTGCCCACGGTGAGGGACGGATCGCCCAAGCTGACCGCGTGCGGAGCCGCGGAATCGTGCGGGTCGGTGGGCGGAGCATCCTGAATCTCCGTCAGGATGCCGTCGTCATCTAGTTTCTTATCGAGGCGCCACACACTCGACACCATAAGCCAAATCCCTCCGATTCCGCGGCAGGCGGCCCGGAATTGCGCGGATTCAGCCCCGAATTGTCTCAAAACGGGGCTTCCGGATGCGCGTGCGGCCGTCAGCGATTCGGCTCGCCTCGGCGAGAATGGTGCAATGAAACTCCCCCTCGTCGAACTCCACCTGCACATCGAGGGAACCCTCGAACCGGAGCTGCTCTTCGAGCTGGCCGCGCGGAACGCGGTGACTCTGCCGTGGGCGTCGTTGGCGGAGCTGCGCGCCCAGTACGACTTCGCCGACCTGCAGTCGTTCCTGAACCTCTACTACCGGGCCCTGGACGTGCTGCGCGAACGGATCGACTTCACCGACCTGACCCGCGCCTACCTGGCACGCGCCCGCACGGCCGGGGTGCGGCACGCGGAGCTCTTCTTCGACCCGCAGGCGCACACGAGCCGGGGCGTCCCGCTGGTCACCGCCCTGGCGGGGGTGCGCGACGCCCTGGACCGGTCGGTCGACGAGTGGAGCATCAGCACGAAGCTGATCGTGACGTTCCTCCGGGACCGTCCACCCGCCGAGGCCCTGCAGATCCTGCGAGAGATTCTCGCCGGTGGGGTGCCGATCGATGGCATCGGGCTGGACTCGGCCGAGGTCGGCTATCCCCCGGAGCTCTTCACCGAGGTCTTCGCTCTGGCCCGCGAGAACGGTTTGCGCCTGGTGGCGCATGCGGGCGAGGAAGGACCGCCCGACTACGTCTGGCAGGCCCTCGACCTGCTCGGGGTGGAACGCGTCGACCACGGCATCCGCAGCCTGGAAGACGAGGTGCTGCTTGACCGGCTTGTGCGGGACCGCATCCCGCTCACGGTCTGCCCGTTCTCGAATGTGCGACTGCGCGTGATCGACACTCTCGCCGACCACCCCATCGTGCGGATGCTCGACCGCGGGCTGCTCGCCTGCATCAACTCCGACGACCCGGCCTACTTCGGCGGCTACATCGACGACAACCTGGCCGCGGTCGATGCGGAGTTCGGCCTGGGACCGGACCGGCTGGCCCTGCTCGCCCGGAACGGGATCGAGGCGTCGTTCCTGACGAACGGGGAGAAGGCGGCCCTGACTGCCGAGGTCGATGCCTGGCGTGCTGCCCAGCCGGCGCCGGCTACAGCCATCCGTTCTTCTTGAAGACGCCGTAGAGGCCGACGCCCATCGCGAGCATGAGGGCGAGTGCGAACGGGTAGCCGAACACCCAGGTGAGCTCGGGCATGTGGGTGAAGTTCATGCCGTAGATGGTGCCCACGAGCGTGGGCGCGAAGAGGATGGCCGCCCAGCTCGAGATCTTCTTGACCTCTTCGCTCTGGACGAGGCTGGTCTCGGACAACCGCCGGGTCTCCTCGTTCTGGCGCTGGGTCACAAGGGTGCTGTGCACAGTGAGGGCATTGTCGAGGAGTTGGCGGAACGCGTCGCCGCGCTCGACAACCCGAAGGGTGTGGTCGAGCACGTCACGCAGGTGGTGGCTGAGCTCCGCGGGGACGTTGTAGGTGGTGGAGCCCTTCTGCAACGACTCCAGCATGCCCACGAGCGGCTGCGTCGCACGCTGGAACTCGATGACCTCCCGGGAGAGGTCGTAGATGCGCCGGGCGACGGCCTGATCGCCGTCGAAGAGTTGGTCCTCGATCTCGTCGATGTCGTTCTCCAACCCGGCGACGACCGGCCCATACTCGTCGACGATCTGGTCGAGGATGGCGTAGAGCACGGCCTCCGGCCCGAGGGCCAGCAGCTCCGGCGTCTTTTCCATGCGCTCGCGCACCTGCGCGAGGTCGGGCGACTCGGCGTGGCGAATGGTGGCCACGAAGTCCGGGCCCACGAAAACGTGCAGCTCGCCGAACTCGACGCGTTCTTCCTGGTCGAGATAGCGGGCCGGACGCAGCACGACGAAGAGGATGTCGTCGAAGCGTTCCAGCTTCGCCCGCTGGTGGCCCTTCAGCGCGTCTTCGACCGAGAGGTGGTGCAGGCTGAATTCGGCCGCGACCGAGCGCACCTCGTCGGGTGAGGGCCGGTACATCCCGATCCAGGCGAAGCCCTGGTGGGCCTTCATCACCTCATAGGTCTCGTCGAGCGTCGTCGGGTTCGCGGCCCGGCGGCCCTTCACATATACAGCGTTGTCGATCAGTGCCACGCGCGCTCTCCTTAGCTAACAGCTACCAGTGTCGCACCGGACGGGCCGCCCGCTGAGCGGGCTCGCGCACTGACCGGGCACCGGCGGGGAAGGTAGGTTGGGGGTCGTGAACCCTGAGCGAGCCGGCGACGTCTTCATCGTCGTCGCTCCCCGCGGGTCCACGGATGCCGACGACCGGCGGTTCCTGGCGGCCGCGGCTGCCTGGGCGCTCGGCGTTGATTCGCGCCTCGTGCGCATCGAGCGAGACTGTCCGCACTGCGGCGGCCGGGACCACGGCCGGCCGCTGGTGGCGGTGTCGTCCGGGGCCGGGACGGGGACCAGCCCGCTGCACGTCAGCCTCAGTCGCGCCGTCGGGTGCGTCGCGTTCGCCCTGACCTTCCTCGGCCCGGTCGGGGTGGACATCGAGAGCGTCGCGGACGTCTCCCGGGCCGGGTTCGATGCGGTCGCGCTCGGGCAGGCGGAGCTCACCGCCCTGGCCAGGCTGTCGGCCCCCACCGCGGGCGCCGCCGCGGGCGCCGACGCGGGCGCCGCCGCGGGCGCCGCCGAAACCGCACGCGCGCGGGCCCGGTT
>NZ_SOGC01000039.1:0-134441 GCF_004402765.1 Cryobacterium sp. TMT2-17-1 | reverse complement strand
CGCCCGGCTGCTGGCGCCCGGTCGGCGGCGCCCGCCCGGTCGGCGGCGCCCGCCCGGTCGGCGCCCGCCCGGTCGAAGCGCCCGCGTCTGGCCCGGTGTGGCGGCAATTAGCGCAGGTCGGCTGCAATTACGGCCGCGGCCGTCACAAGACGCGCGCCGATCGCGGCGTCACTCTGCCCGGTGCCGAGGTAGACGACCGCCAGAGCCGCCGGTGCCTCGCCGGGCACGACCAGCGGCACCGCCACGGAGGCCAGCCCCGGAATGACCTCGTCATGACTGGTGGCGAAGCCGCGTGCGCGCACGTCGGCGGCCTCGCCTCGGCGGGCTCCCTCGCCGAGGTTCACCCACTGGGTCGCCGTGAGCAGGGACTGGATGGCGATCCCGGGTGCACCCCGGCCGAGCGGATGCCGCGTGCCGGGGCGCTGCGCGACCGTGGCGTGCGCCTGCCGCGGTTCCACGCTGACCAGAGTGACGACCTCCGCCCGGTCCAGCACGGTCACGAAGGCTGTCATCCCCAACTCGTTCGCGACGCTCGTCAGCTCGGGCAGCGCCGCGGCCTGCAGACCGCGGGAGACGCCGCGGGCGAGCGCGGCCATCCGTGGGCCGAGGCGTACGGCGCCCGCGGCATCCCGGATCACGACCCCATGGTCCTCCAACGTGCGTAATATTCGGTAGGCGATCGAGCGGTGCACGCCGAGGGCGGCGGCCACGTCGGCAATGGTCAGGGCCTCGTCGGCGTCGGCGAGAATCTCGAGCACGCGGATGCCGCGCGACAGGGTCTGCGAATGCGGCGCACCGTTCGGGCCGTTGGCACTGGGCCCGCTGGGCTTGCTCTGCTCGCTCATCCCGTTACCCCGCTCATTGACGTCGACACGGTGCCATTCTCGCATTCGTGGTTCAGGGCCCGCGGTCGCCCCAGGAGCTATGCACTCGGAGTGTGCGTGCGTGTGTGCGTGCGTGCGTGTGTGCGTGTGTGTGGCCAACTCAGGAGACTCGGGTGCCGCGCGGCATCCGTCGCCCGGACCAGTGCGGGGAGCGAGGGGGTGGTGCGGCGCGTCTCCTGAGTTGGCCACACCACCGTGACGGCGCGCCCGCGCGCGAGGGTTCCCGGTCCTCGGGTCCGAATCCTCCTCGTGCATATCTCCTGCAAATTGTGGGGGGCCGCCTCGCGCCCCCGTCCGGGTCTTTCGGCGGCCCGGGCCGGCGCCCCCACCAGCGTGCAGAAGTCATGCCGGGTTCGCGGAGGCTAACTCAGGAGTTCCGGGATCGGGGCGGCCGATTCGGCACGGGCCAGTGCGGACCCGTGCGCCACAGGTGCGGGATGGTGGTTTCGCCGCGGTGAATCTCCTGAGTTAGCCACACGGAGCGCTGTCGCCTCGCTGCGCGCATCCGTGCGCTGCCGCCGCGCATCCGTGCGCTGACAGGCAAGACCCACGGGGGAGACCGGCCTATCGTGAGCCGAAATGACCGCGATCTGGGTGTCCGTGTGCCTGGTCGCCGCCGCCGCGGCGTCCGGCCTGGGAGCGGCGTGCGCGCTCACCGGGCTCCGGATGCCGGGCCGCGCCCTGGTCGCGGCTCCCACCATGGTCGTCATGACCGTCTCGTGCGCCGACATGGTGCTGCCGGGCATGAAGCTGCTCGGCTCCTTGGCCTGGGCGGGGCTCCTGGGCGGGGCTCCTGGTCGGGGCGGCGCTGCTGGCCCTACTTGACCGGCGGCACCGCATGCCCGCCGCGCATCACGCCGTATCGCTGCTACTGATGTCCGTAATGTGGGTCGCCATGCTGCCGGCGGCGTCGACTAAGGCTACGGCGGCTTCGGTTGGCTCGGTCGCGGTGGCCGGCGCTGGCGCCGGAACCAGTGCCACGGCTAGTGCCACCGCTGCCGCTGCGCCCGTTGCCGCTGCGCCCGTTGCCGCCGGGACCGCTGTGGGAAACGGCGCCCATGCCGGGCACGCGCCGGCGATCACCGACGGCGGAACGCTGCCGGCCTGGCTTGTGGTGCTGCTGGCTGCGGCATCCGTTGCCCCCGCGGCCAGCGCCGTGCGGTCGGCGCGCCGCCCGACCGGGTCGGGGGTCGAGCCGGCCACGCTCCGACTGGAGTCGGCCCAGCACCTGAGTATGGCGCTGGCGATGACGTTGATGGCCGCGGGGATGTTCCTGTCGCTGACCGGTTGCTGACGGATGCCGGGCACCCCCTGACCAGGGAGGAATCCGCAGCCATGATCTCACCATCACACGACCCGACCGACAGCACAGTGCCGCCAGGGCCGATCACCTAGGACCGGTCACACGGGACCGTGCCGATANGCCGATCACCTAGGACCGGTCACACGGGACCGTGCCGATACGTCGAGCGGTGCGGCTAACTCAGGAGATGCGCCGCCGCATCCGTTGGATCGCCGCACTGGTCCGGGTGCCGGCTGCCGTCCGCCGCCCGGATCTCCTGAGTTAGCCCCAGGGCGCAACCCTTACCGGTACATAACTCCTGCAAATCGTAGCCCGGCCGAAGCCGTTGCCTGTGCTCCGGGGGCCGTGAATCCGCTACCGGCGGGGCCACTCGGGCGCCGGGGCACCCAGGCTGTCCGTGCCCGACGGGCGGATGAAAGGTGCGGCTAACTTCGGAGACGCGCCGCGGCATCCGTGGGATCGCCGCACTGGTCCGGGTGCCGGCTGCCGTCCGCCGCCCGGATCTCCTGAGTTAGCCCCGAGGCGCCCCGCATCCCGCCACCCGCCCCCGCCCCGCGATTAGACTGATCGGATGCCCGTCATCGAGATCAGCGACCTCAGCGATCCGCGGCTTGTGGACTACGCCCATCTCACCGATGTGGCACTGAAAAAGGCGCGCGGCACCGAACACGGCCTGTATATAGCCGAATCGGCATTGGTTCTCGAGCGGGCCCTGCGCGCCGGACACCGGCCGCGGTCGGTGCTCACACTCGGCAACACCGCCCCGGAGGCCGGCGCCCTCGTCGGCGAGGACGTGCCGGTCTTCGTCGGCCCGGGGGCGCTTCTCGCCGAGCTCACCGGCTACGTGCTGCACCGCGGCGTTATCGCCTCGATGCACCGGCCCGAGCTGCCCGACCCGGAGTCGCTACTCGCCGGCGCCCGCCGCATCGTGATCCTCGAGAATGTGTCCGACCCCACGAACGTCGGCGCGATCTTCCGCTCCGCCGGGGCCATCGGCGCCGACGCGATCCTGGTCACACCGCGCTGCTCCGACCCCTTCTACCGTCGCGCCATCCGCGTCTCGATGGGCACCGTGCTGCAGGTGCCCTGGACCCGCGTCGGCGACTGGCCGAGTACCCGCGCGCTGCTCACTCGGCACGGTTTCCACCTCGCCGCGCTCGCCCTGACAACGGATGCCGTGAGCCTGCGCGACTTCCCCGGGCACGAGCACGAGCGGCTGGCGCTGCTGCTCGGCGCGGAGGGTGAGGGGCTCACCCCGGACGCATTGGCGGCCTCCGACACCGTGGTGCAGATCCCGATGAAGCACGGCATCGACTCCCTCAACGTGGCCGCCGCCAGCGCCGTCGCGATGTGGGCGCTCTCGGGCTGACGCCCCGCCTGCCACACCCGAACCTGCACGGCTCACCGCCGCACGCCACACCCGCACCTGCACGGCTCACCGCCGCACGCCACACCCGCACGCCACACCCGCACGCCACATCCGTACGTCACACCCGAACCTGCACGGCTCACCGCCGCACGCCACACCCGCACGCCACACCCGCACGTCCCTGTCCTGCCGCGTTTGTGGCCAACTCAGGAGATACGTCGGCCGCGTTCTGTTAGCCCCCGGACCAGTGCGGCGGAACCCGCCGGACGACGGCTTCCCCACCGGATCTCCTGAGTTAGCCCCACGCGCAGCCCGTACCCCATGCGCAGCCCGTACCCCATGCGCAGCCCGTACCCCATGCGCAGCCCGAATCACACGCGCAGCCCGTACCAGATGCGCAGCCCGTACCAGATGCGCAGCCCGTACCCCATGCGCAGCCCGAATCACACGCGCAGCCCGCAGCCCGCAGCCCGCAGCCTGCAGCCTGCAGCCCGCAGCCCGCAGCCCGCAGCCTGCAGCCCACACGCGCTCCCCGCTCCGCGCCGCGGTGGCACCAGAAGCCTAGGCTGAGGTCATGAGCAACGAGGTTGTCATTGTCGATGTCGTGCGCACCGCGTCGGGTCGAGGCAAACCGGGCGGCGCCCTCTCGGGCGTGCACCCCGCGGACCTGCTGGCCGGGGTGCTGAGCGAACTGGTCACCCGCAACGGGCTCGATCCCGCGCTCGTCGACGACGTGATCGGCGGCTGCGTCAGCCAGGTCGGCGAGCAGGGCTACAACGTGACCCGCACCGCCCTGCTCAGCGCGGGTTTTCCCGACTCGGTGCCCGGCGCGACCATCGACCGGCAGTGCGGATCCAGCCAGCAGGCGGCCACGTTCGCCGCGCAGGGCGTGATGGCCGGCAGCTACGACATCGTCATCGCCTGCGGCGTCGAATCGATGAGCCGCGTGCCGCTGGGCTCGTCGCTCGGCACGGCCCAGAGCCCGCAGAACCAGCAAGGCGGGCAGAGCCCGCAGAACCAGCAAGGCGGGCAGAGCCCGCAGAACCAGCAAGGCGGGCAGAGCCCGCAGAACCAGCAAGGCGGGCAGAGCCACCAGAACCAGCAGAGTGTACAGATCCCGAATCCGCACGGCACGCTGATGCGCGACCGCTACCCTGACGGGCTCGTCAACCAGGGCGTCTCGGCCGAGCTGATGAACCAGAAGTGGAAACTGGGCCGCGGCGAACTGGATGCCTTCGCCGCCCGCTCGCACCGCCTCGCCGCGGCCGCCGCCGAACGCGGCGATTTCGACGGCGAACTGCGGCCGACGACTCTGCGGGACGGCCGGGTCGTGGCCGCCGACGAGACCATCCGCCCCGGCACCACCCTCGACTCCCTGGCCGCTCTGCCGCCGGCGTTCCGCACCGACGCCCTCGCCGCCCGCTTCCCGAAACTCGACTGGCACATCACCGCCGGCAACTCGTCGCCGCTCACCGACGGCGCCTCCGCGGCTCTGATCATGAGCGCCAAACGCGCCGCCCAGCTCGGCCTCAATCCGCGCGCACGGTTCCACAGCTTCGCGGTGACCGGAAGCGACCCGCTCTTGATGCTCACGGGCGTGATCCCGGCGACCCGGCGCATCCTGGAGCGCTCCGGTCTCAGCATCGACGACCTCGACGCCTACGAGGTCAACGAGGCGTTCGCCACCGTGCCGCTGGTCTGGCTGCGCGAACTCGGCGCCAACCCGGCCCTTCTCAATCCGCGCGGCGGGGCCATCGCTCTCGGCCACGCGCTCGGCTCCTCGGGCACCCGGCTCCTCGGCACCCTGCTCAACCACCTCGAACTGACCGGCGGCCGCTGGGGCCTGCAGACCATGTGCGAGGGCGGCGGCATGGCCAACGCCACCATCATCGAACGGCTCTGAGATGCGCGTCGACGGATGCTCCGCCCTCGTCACCGGAGCCGCCTCCGGCCTCGGGCTGGCCACCGCCACCGCCCTGGCCCACGCTGGGGCAGCGGTCGTGCTGCTCGACCTGCCCGGCACCAGTGGGGAGCAGGCGGCGGTCGTGATCGGCGGCCGGGCGTGTTTCGTGCCGGGTGACGTCACCCGCACCGAGGACGTGCAGGCCGCCGTCGACGCCGCCGCCGCGATCGCCCCGCTGCGCATCGTGGTCAACTGTGCCGGCATCGCCCCCGGCCAGCGCACCGTCGACCGCACCGGGGCCCCGCTGCCGCTGGACGACTTCGACCGGGTCATTCGCATCAACCTCGTCGGCACGTATAACGTGATCCGGCTGGCCGCGGCCGCCATGCAGGCTACCAGCCCGATCGGCGGCACGGACGGAGCCCCCGGGACGAACGGCACGGACGGCACCCCCGGCACGATCGACCAGACGGCCGGCACCGTCCCGGAGCGCGGTGTGATCGTGAACACGGCATCCGTCGCAGCCTTCGACGGGCAGATCGGTCAGGCGGCCTATGCCGCCTCGAAGGGCGGCGTCGCCGCGATGACCCTGCCGCTCGCCCGCGAATTCGCCCGATCGTTGATCCGGGTGGTGGCGATCGCGCCCGGCATCTTCGACACCCCGCTGCTTCAGGGGCTCCCCGAGAACGTGCGCGAGTCCCTCGCGGCGCAGGTTCCACACCCTTCCCGGCTCGGCAACCCGGCCGCGTTCGCCGCGCTCGTGCGGCACATCGTCGAGAACCCGATGCTTAACGGCGACACCATCCGGCTCGACGGTGCCATCCGGATGCCGCCCCGCTGACCGGGGCCGAGCCTGTGTATTCCCCTGCGGCCCCGACGACGCCAATTTCTTTAGGGTAGGCTTACCTAAAAGCACTGCGGGTCATGCCCGCACGACAGTAGGGACGCAACACGATGATCTTGACACGCCGCTGGGCACTGCTTACCGCTATCGGAACGGTGGCCCTGCTCGGGGTGACCGGGTGCAGCGCACCTGAGGAATCCAGTCCTGGTGCTACCGACGCGTCCACCCCGTCGGGTTCGATCACGGTCTACAACGCCCAGCACGAGGAACTGACCCAGGCCTGGGCCGACGAATTCACCGCGGAGACCGGCGTCACCGTCACGCTCCGCAACGGCGACGACTCGGAACTCGGCAACCAGCTCGTGCAGGAAGGCGCCGCGTCGAAGGCCGACGTGTTCCTCACCGAGAACTCGCCCGCGATCAGCCTCGTCGACAAGGCCGGCCTGTTCGCCCCGGTCGACGACGCCACGCTGGCCCAAGTTCCCAAGCAGTTCCAGCCGTCCACCGGCACCTGGACCGGCATTGCCGCCCGCTCGACCGTGTTCGCCTACAACCCGAGCATGATCAGCGCGGGCGAACTGCCGGCCTCGCTGCTCGACCTCGCCGACCCGGCCTGGGCCGGCCGCTGGGCCGCGTCGCCCTCCGGCGCCGACTTCCAAGCCATCGTCAGTGCGCTCCTCGAGCTCAAGGGCGAAGCCGCAACGAGTGACTGGCTCGCGGCCATGAAGGAGAACGCGGTCGTCTATAAAGGCAACAGCACCGTGATGAAGGCCGTCAACGCGGGTGAGATCCCCGGCGGCGTGATCTACCACTACTACTGGTTCGCAGACCAGGCCGGTACGGGCGAGAACAGCTCCAGCACCCAGATGCACTACTTCAAGAACCAGGATCCCGGTGCGTTCGTCAGCGTCTCCGGCGGCGGAGTGCTCGAGACCAGCGCGAACCCCGTGGCCGCTCAGGCGTTCCTCGCTTTCATCACCGGCAAGGCCGGCCAGGAAATCCTGAAGACCGGCACCTCGTTCGAGTACCCCGTTTCCGACGCGGTCGACGCGAACTCCGCGATGGTGCCGCTTCGCGAACTCGACGCCCCCGTCATCGACCCGTCCAAACTCAACAGCACCAAGGTCACCGATCTGATGACCGAGGCCGGTTTCCTCTAGGCTGAAACTGGTGATACCTGCAGCCCCCCCGACCGCGAAACCGGCGCCCGACCCGTCGGACACCGGTCGCGGAGCCGTCGC
This sequence comes from Cryobacterium sp. TMT2-17-1, assembly GCF_004402765.1. NCBI lineage: Bacteria > Bacillati > Actinomycetota > Actinomycetes > Micrococcales > Microbacteriaceae > Cryobacterium > Cryobacterium sp. TMT2-17-1. The sequence goes on along the minus strand of NZ_SOGC01000039.1, from coordinate 126,897 downwards.
CGAAACCGGCGCAACGGGGCTTGCGGGGCGCACGGATGCCGCCGGCCGGGTCGGCAAACGACCCTCACCATTCATCGTGGCGGCCGCCGTCACCGTGTCCGTGCTCGGGCTGCTGCCGCTGGGCTACGTCATCGTCACCGGTATCCTGACCGGTTGGCCGACCCTCTCGGCGCTCGTGTTCCGGCCGCGGGTCGGCGAACTGCTCCTGAACACGATCGGGCTGGTCGTGATCACGGTGCCGCTGACCGCGGCGATCGGGGTGGCCGCCGCCTGGCTGGTCGGCCGCACCTCCCTGCGCGGCCACCGGGTGTTCGCCGTGCTCCTGGCGACGCCGCTCGCGGTGCCGGCCTTCGTCAACAGCTACGGCTGGGTAAGCGCCGTACCCTCCTTGAACGGGCTCTGGTCCGGGGTTCTGATCGCCACCCTGTCGTACTTCCCGTTGGTCTACCTGCCCTGCGTCGCCGCGCTCCGTCGGCTGGACCCCACGGTCGAAGAGGCAGCAGAGTCGCTCGGCAGCGGTGCCTGGGGCGTCTTCTTCCGCGTCATCCTGCCCCAGTTGCGGCTGCCGATCCTCGGCGGCGCCCTGCTGGTAGGGCTGCACCTGCTCTCCGAATACGGCGCGTTCGCGATGATCCGCTTTGACACCTTCACCACCGCCATCGTGGAGCAGTACCGGTCCACGTTCAACGGCCCCGCGGCCAACGCCCTCGCCGGCGTTCTCGTGCTGCTGTGCCTGTTCCTGTTGATCGGGGAGTCCGGTGCCCGCGGACGCTCCCGGTACGCCCGCATCGGCTCGGGTGTGGCCCGGGTCACGCCGCGGCGCTCCCTCCGCGCCTTCACGCCGGTCGGCTACCTGTTCCTCGGTGGGCTGTTCGCACTCGCGATCGGAGTCCCGTTCTGGAGCGTCATCCGCTGGCTCTACCAGGGCGGCGCAATCGTGTGGACCGATGCCGTGCTGGTCCAGGCCCTGCTGCAGACCGTGGGCTACGGCCTCGTCGGCGCCGCGGTCACCTGTGTACTCGCGTTCCCGATCGCGTTCCTCGCGGTGCGCTACCCGAGCCGGCTGTCCCGCGGCCTCGAATCGGTCAACTACCTCACCAGTTCCCTCCCTGGGATCGTCACGGCCCTCGCGTTGGTGACCATCAGCATCCGTTTCGTGCAGCCGCTCTACCAGACCACCGTGCTGGTGATCGTGACGTACTTGCTGATGTTCCTGCCGCGCGCGCTGGTGAACCTCCGGGCCGGGCTCGCACAGGTTCCGGTCGGACTGGAGGAGGCGGCCCGGTCGCTCGGCAAGCATCCGTTCGCCGCGTTCCTCAGTGTCACCACCCGCTTCTTCGCGCCCTCGGCCCTGGCCGCGGGGGCGCTCGTGTTCCTCGGCATCGTCACCGAGCTGACCGCTACGCTGCTGCTGGCCCCGAGCGGCACCCGCACCCTCGCGATACAGTTCTGGTCGAAGGTGAACGACATCAACTACGTCGGCGCCGCGCCCTACGCCCTGCTGATGATCGTGCTGAGCCTGCCGGTCACCTACCTGCTGTTCGCCCGCTCCCGGCTGACGAGCGTGTCATGACCGCCGCCGTCGAACTGTCCGGGGTCAACAAGAGCTTCGGCAGCAGCCGTATCCTCGAGGACATCGCCCTCTCGGTGCCGGAGGGTAGCCGCACGGTCGTGGTCGGCTCGTCCGGGTCGGGCAAGACCACCCTGCTGCGCCTGATCAGCGGCTTCGAGCTGCCCGACTCGGGCACCATCAGCGTGCTCGGTCGCACCGTGGCCGGCCCGGGCGCGGCCGTGGCCGCGCATCGGCGCGGGATCGGCTTCGTCGCGCAGGACGGCGCCCTGTTCCCGCACCTCACCGTGGGCCAGAACATCGCGTTCGGCCTCGGCCCGGCGCTCCGCGGCGGCACCCGCAAGCAACGCGCCCGTGCCGTGAGCGAGCTGCTCGAGATGGTGTCGCTGAGGCCCGACTTCGCCGCCCGCCGCCCCGACGAACTGTCCGGCGGCCAGCAGCAGCGCGTGGCCCTGGCGCGGGCCCTCGCCCGCCAACCGCGGGTGATGCTCCTCGACGAACCGTTCTCCTCCCTCGATGCCGGACTGCGGGCGGCAACCCGCGACATCGTCGCCGAAACGCTGGAGCGCGCCGGCATCACCACGGTGCTCGTCACCCACGACCAGGCGGAGGCGATGAGCTTCGCCCACCAGCTCGCGGTGCTCCGCGACGGCAACCTCTGCCAGGTCGGGCCGCCGCGCGAGGTCTACTGGCGCCCCGTCGACCTGTTCACGGCCCGGTTCCTCGGCGACGCGGTCGTGCTACCGGCCACCATCTCGGACGGTTTCGCCGCCTGCGCGCTGGGCACAGTCGCGGTCGCCCCCACCAGCCTGCGCGGCGACGCCTGCATCATGCTGCGCCCGGAGCAGATCATGGTCGAGCACTGCGAGTCCGGAGGGGCGGATGCCGCCGCCTCCTGTACCGGCCAGGTCGAGGCGGTCGATTTCTACGGGCCCGAGGTGCAGCTGGCGGTGCGCCTGTTCTGCGTGGGCGCCCCGGCGTCCGGCTTCCCCCAGAGCCCCGGGACGCAGAGCCCCGGGACGCAGAGCCCCGGGACGCTGGTGCACGTAAGGCAGCACGGCACGATGGGCACCGTCGTGGGCAGCCGGGTCAGCCTCACCGCCCGTGGCACCGCCACCGCGTTCGCCGCCCGCCCCTGACCCTCGCCCTGCCGCCCGTCGGGCCGCTCCGTCGGGCCCTGCCCCTCGCCGTGCCGCCCGTCGTCCCCTTGTCCGCGCCGAGCGTACGCTGTTCATCACCGAGGGAGCGCCGTGTCCGGTATCGAACCAATTCGACGGAGATTCTCGAAAAAAGAAGCAGTTTCGGAGCGTTCGGGACCGTTTCTGCCAAAATCTCCGTCGAATTCGTTCGACGGAGACGGAGACGGAGACGGAGACGGAGACGAAGTCGTCTTCGTCGACGGATGACCCGACGACGTAAGTGGCTCAGCGCCAGGATCCCCACTACTCCGCGGCGTGCGCCTCGAGGAACTCGTAGACCTCGGTGTCGTCGACACCGGGGAAGGTGCCGCTGGGCAGCGGCGACAGCACGTGCGCGTGCAGCCGGGCGCTCGGCCAGGCCTTGCCGGCCCAGCGCGAGGAGACCTCGGAGGCCGGGCGGCGACAGCAGGACTCGTCCGGGCAGCGGGACACCGCCCGCTGCGTGGTCTCCCGGCCGCGGAACCACTTGGCCTGCACGAAGGGCACGCCGACGCTGATCGAGAACTCGCCGGCATCCGTCGCCCCGGTCTGGGTGGCGCACCAGAAGGTGCCGGCCGGCGTGTCGGTGTACTGATAGAACTCGGTGGTGCGGTTGGTGTGGGTGAAGGCGCTGCGGGCGCTCCACTGCTTGCAGACGAACTGGCCCTCGATCGAGCCGGTCACGTCGGCCGGCAGGGGAAGGTCGTCGTTCTCGTAGCCCTTCTGCAGGGCGCCGTCGCCGGTGACGCGCAGGAAGTGCAGCGGCATGTCCAGGTGCGAGGTGGCCAGGTTCGTCAGTCGCAGCGCCGCGGCCTCGTGGGTCACCCCGAAGGCGTCGCGGAAGTCCTCGACCGAGAGCTCGCGTTCGCGCTTGGCGTGGGAGAGGAACGCGACGGATGCCGCCTGCGGCATCAGGCAGGCGGCCGCGAAGTAGTTGATCTGCAGCCTCTGCCAGAGGAACTCGGCGTAGCTGCCCGGCCGCTCGTGGCCGAGCAGCCGGTGCCCCATGGCCTGCAGCGCCATCGAGCGCAAGCCGTGACCGCCGGGGATCGACGCCGGCGGCAGGTAGATGCGGTGATTGACCAGGTCGGTGACCGACCGAGTCGAGCCGGGCAGGTCATTGACGTAGATGAGGTTGAAGCCGAGCTGCTCGGCCATCACGCTGACCTCCCGGTGGGTGAGGGCGCCCGACACATGCCCGGATGCCCGCACTCGGTCTTCGGCGAGCTGCTCGATGTCGGGCATGAAATTATCTTGTTCGCGCATCTGTTCGCGCAGTTCCGTGTTCGCGCGGCGGGCCTCTTCCGGCGTGGCGATGGCTTCGCTGGCGCGGCGGGCGAGTTCGCGGTGCAGACCGAGAAGGGACTCGAGCGCCGCCATCGGCATGCCCTTGGTCATCTTCACCCGCGGCAGGCCGAGGGCGCCGTAGAGCGGATTGCGCTGCGCGCGCTCCAGCTCGATCTCGAGTGCGGCCCGCGTGTTCGGCGCTTCGTTTTTGAGCAGGTCGGTGAGCTCCACGTCGACGGCGGTGGCAATGTCCTGCAACGTCGACAGCTTGGGGGAGCGGCGGCCGTTCTCGATCAGGGAGAGCTGGCTCCCGGCCATGCCGACCTGCTCGCCGAGCTGGTCGAGCGTGAAGCCGCGCTCGGCCCGGAAATGACGGACACGGAGTCCCAGGGTGATCAGATCAGCGGCACGTGTCGACATTCCTTAACGATAACGAAAGATTCGCTGTTCTTAACCTGAGCACTTCCGGCACCGGTGGCATCGGTGGATCATTGTGGAGATGGGGGCGTATTTGCGTCCCCCCACGACTGCAGACCACTGGTTCACGCCGGATTGACCACGAAAGGCCAGGAGATGACAATCGCGAATTCCCGACTTGAGACCGGCGGGGGCGAGTCCCGCTATGTTGCCGGCACCACCGACCCCAACCTTCAGGCCTGGGTGGACGAAATTGCCCGGCTGACCCAGCCCGACGCCGTCGTCTGGTGCGACGGATCGTTGCGCGAAGCCGATGTGCTCGCGAAACAGCTCGTAGCCGAGGGCAAGCTCATTCACCTGAACCCGGAGTGGCGCCCCAACAGCTACCTGGCCCGCACGAGCCCGTCGGACGTGGCGCGCGTCGAGGACCGCACCTTCATCTGCTCGGTCGGCCCGGGCGATGCCGGCCCCACCAACAACTGGGCCGACCCGGACGCGATGCGGGGCGAGCTGCAGGGAGTCTTCGCGGGCAGCATGCGCGGGCGCACGATGTACATCGTGCCGTTCTCGATGGGCCCGCTTGGCGGCCCCATCTCCCAGCTCGGCGTGGAGATCACCGACTCGCCCTACGTGGTGCTGAACATGGGCATCATGACGCGCATGGGCCAGAAGGTGCTGCACATGATCGAGGCCGGAGCCCCCTGGGTGCACACCGTGCACAGCGTGGGCTACCCGCTGGTCGACGCCGAGGGGCGCCGCCGTGGGGACGTCTCCTGGCCGTGCAACGACACCAAGTACATCGTGCAGTTCCCGGAGACCCGCGAGGTGTGGTCCTTCGGCTCGGGCTACGGCGGCAACGCGCTGCTCTCGAAGAAGTCGTTCGCGCTGCGGATCGCATCCGTCATGGCCCGCGACGAGGGCTGGCTGGCCGAGCACATGCTCCTGATCAAGGTAACCTCCCCGGAGGGCGGCGTGTCGCACCTGGCCGCGGCTTTCCCGTCGGCCTGCGGCAAGACGAACCTGTCGATGCTGCGCCCGACCATCCCCGGGTGGAAGGTCGAGACCATTGGCGACGACATCGCCTGGCTGCGCCCCGGGCCCGACGGGAGGCTGTACGCGATCAACCCGGAGGCCGGCTTCTTCGGTGTGGCCCCCGGAACCGGCGAGGTCACCAACCCGACCGCCGTGGCCACCGTCTGGGGCAACACGATCTTCACGAACGTCGCACTGCGCGACGACGGCGACGTGTGGTGGGAGGGTCTGACCGAGACCACTCCCAGCCACCTGATCGACTGGGAGGGCAAGGATTGGACGCCCGCCTCCGGCCGCCCGGCCGCCCACCCCAACTCCCGCTTCACGGTTGCTGCGGCGCAGTGCCCGTCGATCGCCGACGACTGGGAGGCCTTCGGCGGCGTGCCGATCGACGCCATCCTCTTCGGCGGACGCCGCGCGACGAACGTGCCGCTGGTGGCCCAGGCCCGCAGCTGGAAGCACGGCGTGTTCATGGGCGCGACCATCTCCTCGGAGAAGACCGCGGCCGCCGAGGGCACCGTCGGCGAGTTGCGCCGCGACCCGTTCGCGATGCTCCCCTTTTGCGGCTATAACATGGCGGACTACTGGGCGCACTGGCTCAAGGTCGGCCGTGGTCTCGGCGGCAAGGCGCCGGAGATCTTCCAGGTGAACTGGTTCCGCAAGGGCGCGGACGGAAGCTTCCTCTGGCCCGGTTTCGGCGAGAACTCCCGTGTGATCGAGTGGATCGTGCGCCGCGTCGAAGGCTTCGCGAATGCCGTGGACACCCCGATCGGACACCTCCCGGTCCAGGGTGGCCTCGACCTGAAGGGTCTGGACCTGGCCGACGCGGATGTCGAGCAGCTCTTTGCGATCGACCCGGCCTCCTGGCTGGCCGAGTGCGACCTCACTGAGGAGTACTTCGCCAAGTTCGGCGACCGGGTGCCGCCGGCGCTGCTCTCCGAGCTCGCGAGCGTGCGCTACAACCTCCGAAACGCGTAGCGGAGCTCGGCGCCGCTGGTGCGCTGCGGCATCCGTTGCCTGACGAATTCGACGGAGATTTTGCTTCCGTGGGGCTGTTTCGGGTGTGTAAACCGCTTCAGATCCGAAAATCTCCGTCGAATTGGTTCACGAGCGCCCGCAGTGGCGGACGTGCGGGGCCGGGGGGTGGTCGTACGATGCTGCCAGTCGGGCGGCGGTGCCCGGCGGGAAGTCGCAGGTGCGGTGCAAGACGACGGCGGACTCGTGGAGAAACGCATCGACCGGTTCGTGCCGGCGCGGCTGCGCCCGGCGGTGCACCGGGCATCCGTGTCGCTGCGGGCCTGCGCCGGTATCCCCGAGGCGGTCGCGGAGGGGTACCGACTGAGCCTGCCGCCTTGTTCGGTGACCGGGGTGAGAGCGACCCGCGTGGATCCGTTGATCGAGGTCGACCACCCGGCCGTCATGGTCGAGGCGGTCAAGCTGGCCGAGGACCGCAGCGGGGATCTGATCGTGCGGCTCTACGAGGCGCACGGGTCGCGGGTGCGGGTCATCCGTCACTTCGCCGCGACGGATGCCACCGAAACCGACCTGCTGGAACGCCCCCTGACCGCGCCGCGGGCTCCGTTCGCCGCCGATGGCTCCGCGCTGACGATCGAGCTGCGTCCCTTCCAACTGGTAACCCTGCGCTTCGCGCGCCGCTGACCGCCCGCGGTCCCGGCCGCACTACTACCCGCCCTGTTACCCGCCCTGTAACCCGCCCACCTACCCGCTGTCCGCGCGCTGACAGGGCCACATGCGCCTTACGAATTCGACGGAGATTTTGGCTAGATCGGGTGTTTCAGGCCCAAAACTGGCGGTTTCGACTAAATTCTCCGTCGAATTGGTTCGGGCAGTCCAGGCTAAACGAGCAGCTGGTGCTTGGCGAGCTCGCGGTAGAGCGGCGTCGAGGCGACCAGCTCGGAGTGCGTGCCGGTGCCGATGACCTGACCGTGGTCGAGCACCACGATCTGGTCGGAGTCGACCACGGTCGACAAGCGGTGCGCGATCACGATCAGGGTACGGTCCACGGCGACCGCGTCGATCGCGGCCCGCATCTTCTGCTCGTTGACGCCGTCGAGACTCGAGGTGGACTCGTCCAGCAGCAGGATGGGCGGCGCGGCCAGCAGGGCGCGCGCGATCGCCAGCCGCTGGCGTTCGCCGCCGGAGAGCATCACGCCGGACTCGCCGACCGCCGCGCCCAGCCCGGCCGGGTCGCGCTCGAGCACCTCGGAGAGGTTCACGGCGTGCAGCACGGCGATGCACTCCTCGTCGGTGGCGTCGGGCGTGGACAGGGTCAGGTTGTCTCTCAGCGAACCGGCCAGCACGGGGGCGTCCTGTTCGACGTAGCCGATCTGCGAGCGCAGCGCGGTGCGGTCGAGGGTGCGGATGTCCAGTCCCCCCATGCGCACAACGCCTCCGGTCGGGTCGTAGAAGCGCTCGATCAGGGCCAGGATGGTGCTCTTGCCGGCACCGGACGGGCCGACCAGGGCGGTGCGCTTGCCGCGCGGGGCGTCGAAGGAGACGCCGCGGAGCACCGGGCGGGGCTTGCCGGCGGCGTCGGCGTCGCTGCGCTCGGTCGCCCGTTCGGTCGCCTGTTCGGCAGCACGGTCGGCCGCGGCCGCGGAGCGGTCAGCGGCCGCGAGATCTGCCTCGACGAGGTCGGGTTCGGCCAGCACGGCCTCCATCACGGCCGGAACCACGATGGCGGTCTCGAGCACGAACGGAGCCGCGACGGCGGTCTCGATCATCGCGTTCTCGGCGGCGACGAGCTCGGCATCGGAAGCCGTGTGAGCGGAACGCCCGGCACCGGAAAGAGCGGCGGAATCCGCCGACGCGGCCGCAGCAGAGCCGATAGTCCCCGCACCGGCTGCGGCGCCGGCAACACGGCCGACACCGGCAGCACCGGCCTGCGGCCCGGCCTCCGACCCGGCCTCCGCACCCGCGGCATCCGTCGCTGCCGAGGCGACCAGGTAGCCGAACTGCACGTTCTCGAACGAGATCGCCGGGGCATCCGGCCGCACCGACTCGTTGGCGGCGCCGACCGTGATGGCCAGAGGGGCGATGTCGCGGTCGAACTGGTCCTCGGTGGGCAGGTCGATGATCTCCTGGATGCGGCCGAGGGCGCCGAGCGCGGCGTTCACGGAGGTGATCGCGCCGAACGCCTGGCCGAGCGGCACGATCATCAGAAACAGGAACAGGATGAACGCGATCAGGTCCGCGATCGTGATGGTGCCGCTGGCCACGCGGAAGCCGCCCACGCCCAGCACGACCAGGAACGACACCTGCATGGCGATGCCGGCGATCGGCACGACGAGGGCCGAGATCCTCGCGACCTGGATGCCCATCCGCCAGGCGCCCTTGGCGTCCTCCTCGACGGCGGCGATCTCCCGGTCGGTGGCGTTCGAGGCACGCACGGTGCGCACCGCGCTGATGGCGCGCTCGACACTGGCGGCGAGGTCGCCGACCTTGGCCTGCGCGGCGAGGCTGGCGGCACGGATGCGCTGCGACAGCAGTGTGACGGTGACCACCGACACGGCGATCACCAGTACCGTCAGGCCGAGCAGCACCGGATCGATCACGAGCATGGCGATGAGCGCGCCGACGAACGTGAGCGACCCGCCGATCGCCTCGACCAAACCCTGGGTGAGCACGGCCCGCAGCAGCGTGGTGTCCGACCCCACCCGGGAGACCAGGTCGCCGGTGCGGCGGGTGTCGAATTCGCTGATCGGAAGGCGGAGCATCCGCCCGATCAGTTTGCGGCGGCTGGAGAGCACGACGCCCTCACCGGTGCGCTGCAGCAGATAGTGCTGGTAGCCGCTGATCAGGGCGGAGATGACGACGAGTGCGACCAGCGCCCACACCAGGCTGCCGAGCGCGTCACCCTCCTGCACGATGGTGATGACCTGGCTGACCAGGAGCGGCTGGGCGAGGCTGGCGAGGGCGCCGAGGATGCTGAGTACGATGACGAAGCCGAGCACCTTCTTGTGCTCGAGCAGATACGGGACCAACTGGCTGAACGTCGCGCGGGGTCCGCCGGCATCGTCGCGGCGCCCCATCCGGCCGAGGCGACCGCGACCGGCCGTGCGACCGGCCGTGCTGGTGGGCGGGCGGGCGGCGGAACGGGGGTTGCTGGGGGTACTCACTGAATGATCTTAACCGCATCCCGCTTGGGATGGGCCCGGCGGTCTCCAGCAGGGAACCGTGCCGGAGCCCGTCGTCGTGGCCCGAAATCTCGTCACGAGGCACCAGGATTTCGCCGCCGTGGACGGCATCTCCTTCGAGGTGGCGCCCGACGAATCCTTCGGACTGCTCGGCCCGAACGGGGCCGGCAAGTCCACCACCATGCGCAGGCTGGGCGCCGTCTCGACCCGCACCGGCGAGACCTCTGATCCTGCTCGGCCTGGCCTTCACGACCCGGCGCCTGCGCACCCTGTTCCTCGACTGACCCGGGTCTCGACAGGTTCGACCACCGGTGGTCGAGAGCCGGTCGAGAGCCAGCCGAGAGCCAGGTCAGTGGTCGATGTCGATGTCGCGGGTCTCGCGGCTCAGCAGCAGGGCGACCAGGGCGATCACGGCCATCACCGAGAGGTAGACGCCGACCCAGAACGGGCTGCCCTCGCCGAGGGTCCACAGCCAGATCGCGATGAACGGAGCCACCGCCGCCCCGAGGATCGAGCTCATGTTGTACGCGAAAGCGGAGCCGGTGTAGCGCACGCTGGTCGGGAACAACTCGGGCAGCAGCGCGCCCATCGGCCCGAAGGTCATTCCCATCAGCGGCACGAAGAGCAGGCCGAATCCGATGATCGCCAGGGTCACGAAGATCAGGGTCTTGCGGCGCCCGTGCCTGTCGGCCCAGGGGCCGGAGGCCAACGTGAACACGCCGAAGAACAGCACGTAAGTGGCCAGCATGATGAAGGTGCCGAGGATCAGCTGGCGCCAGTGCGACCGGAACACGGCCGCGAGCGGCAGTTTCTCCACACGCTTGGTGGCGACGACCTGTGTGAAGGCGTCGGATTCGACTAGGCGCGGGCGTACCCAGAGGCCGACGACGACCATCACCGCGGAGAAGAGGAACGGGATGCGCCACGCCCACTCGAGGAACGCGTCCGAGGGGCGGGTCGGGTCGTCAGCGGGTCGGGTCATCACCGGGCAGGGCCAGTGCGATGGCCAGGAACAGGCCGTTGGCGATGATGAAGCCGAGCGGGGCGCCGACCTGCGGGAACGTGCCGTACCAGGCGCGCTTGCCGACCGGGGCGTTCTCGGTCGCGACCAGCGCGGCGCCGGACCACTCCCCGCCGAGTGCGAAGCCCTGGGCGAGGCGCAGGACCACGAGCAGGTCCGGCGTGAGCCAGCCGATCATGGCGTAGGTGGGCAGCACCCCGATCAGGAAGGTCGCGATGCCCATGGTCAGCAGTGCCCCGACGAGAGTGGCCTTGCGGCCCCTCTTGTCGCCGAAGTGGCCGAAGACCAGCGCGCCGATGGGGCGGGCCACCATGGCCGCGCCGAAGACGGCGAACGACGCCGGCAGCGCCGTGGTCTCGTTTCCGGTCGAGAGTACAGGTGCGGGAAGTCGAGAAGGGCGGCCGTTTGTGACAGCCGCCCTTGCACCCTACGTCCGGAGTCTCGGCTCCGCTAATCCTCGGCCCACGCTCCGGAAACGATACGGATGCCGCCGCATTATGGTCGTGTCTTACTCGCGCAGCTTCTGCAGCAGCTGAGCGGTCGCGATGGCCGCCGCGGCCGCCTCCTCGCCCTTGTCCTCCTTCGAGCCGGGCAGGCCCGCCCGGTCCAGGCCCTGCTGCTCGTCGTCGAGGGTGAGCACGCCGAAACCCACCGGCTTGCCGGTGTCCAGCGCCACCCGGGTGAGGCCATCCGTTGCCGCCGACGACACGTACTCGAAGTGCGGGGTGCCGCCACGAATGATCACGCCGAGCGCGACAACCGCGTCGGCGCCGTTGTCGAGGGCCACCTTGCACGCAACCGGCAGCTCGAAGCTGCCGGGAACCCGCACGAGCGAGTAGCGGGCACCGGATGCCTCGAGCACCCGGGTCGCACCGGCGATCAGCCCGTCGGTGATCACGTCATGCCAGCGTCCGGCGACGATCACGATGTCCAGCCCGGTTCCGTCGATCTCGATCTCCGGGGAGCCTGCTCCGCTCATAGTGCGATTCCTTTCAGCATGTCTGCTTCTGTGATGTGGTGGCCCATCCGGTCGCGCTTGACGGCCAGGTAGTCCTGATTGTGCGTGCCGACGCCGACGACGAGCGGCACTCGCTCGGTCACGGTGATGCCGTGCGCCTCGAGCTGGCGCACCTTCTCCGGGTTGTTGGTCAGCAGCCGCACGGCGGACAGGCCCAGGTCGTGCAGGATGGCCGTGGCGGCGCCGTAGTCTCGGGAGTCGGCGGGAAGGCCCAGCGCCACGTTGGCGTCGAAGGTGTCCAGGCCGTCCTCCTGCAGCTTGTAGGCGCGCAGCTTGTTGATCAGCCCGATGCCGCGGCCCTCCTGGCCGCGCAGGTAGACGACGACGCCGCCGAGCTCCTGAATGGTCTCCAGGGCGGCATCCAGTTGAGGCCCGCACTCGCATTTGAGCGAGCCGAACGCCTCACCGGTGAGGCACTCGGAGTGCACCCGCACGATCGCGCCGTCGGCGGGGGTGCCGGAGACGATGGCCACGTGGTCGGCGCCGGTCATCCGGTCCCGGTAGGCGCGCACCTGGAAGTAGCCGTGCCGGGTGGGCACCGTGGTCTCCACCTCGAAGTCCACCCGCGGCGATTCGAGGATCGGGCTGACTGTGGGCAGCTCGGTGTCGGTGTGGAACTCCTGCAGGTAGGCGATCAGGTCCTTGATGGTGATCACCAGCACGCCCTCGCGCTCGCCGAGGGCGAGGAGCCCGGGCAGGCGCATCATCTCGCCGTCTTCGGCGACGATCTCGCAAATTCCGGCGACCGGTACGAGGCCGGCCAGTTTCATCAGGTCGACGGCCGCCTCCGTGTGGCCGTCCCGCTCGCGCACACCGCCATCCCTCGCACGCAGCGGCATGATGTGGCCGGGCCGGTGCAGGCTGGACGGCGTCGAGGCCGGATCGGCCAGCACGCGCAGGGTGTGCGCGCGGTCGGCCGCGCTGATCCCGGTGCTGAGCCGGTCGGCCGCGTCGACCGACACCGTGTAGTTCGTGCCGCGGGGGTCCTCATTGTTCGGCACCATCACCGGCAGATCGAGCTTGTCGGCTAGGTCGTTGGTCATCGGCGCGCAGATGAAGCCGGAGGAGTACCGCACGGTCCAGGCGATCCACTCCTGCGTGGCCATCTGGGCGGAGATGATCACATCGCCCTCATTCTCACGGCCCTCGTCGTCGGCGACGATGACCGGTTTCCCGAGCCGGAGGGCATCCAGCGCGGTAGGAATGTCGGCGAGGCTCATGAGTGGCTCCTTTTCGATCCGGCGTCCGCCAGGGCGAGCATGCGCTCCACGTGGCGGGCCAGGATGTCGGTTTCGATGTTGACGTGATCGCCGATCGTGCGCTGTCCCAGCGTCGTAACGGTGAGGGTTTCGGGGATGAGCGAGACTTCGAACCACTGGTCCGGTTCGCTCGCCGGGCTGATGTTGCTGACGGTCAGCGAGACGCCGTCCACGGCGATGGAGCCCTTGCCCACCACGAGCGGGGCGAGTTCGGCGGAGAGGCTGAACCGCAGCACCCGCCAGGCCTCACCGGGGGTGACGGCCAGCAGAGTGCTGGTGCCGTCGATGTGGCCCTGCACGATGTGGCCGCCCAGGCGGTCGCCGACAAGTGCGGCGCGCTCGAGGTTGACCGGGCTGCCGGCGCGGGCGGCATCGAGGGTGGACATGAGAAGGGTCTGGGCCATCACGTCGGCGGTGAAGGTGTCGCCGGTTCGCTCCACCACGGTGAGGCAGACGCCGTTGACCGCGATCGAGTCACCGTGGCCGGCGTCGGCTACGACTCTCGGGCCGCGGATGGTGAGGCGGGCGGCATCCGTGGATCGCTCCACCTTCTCGACCTGGCCGAGTTCCTCGATGATTCCGGTGAACATGATTGTCCTATCTCGGCCGGGCGACGATGAGGAGATCGTCGCCGAGTCGGTCGTAATGGTCGATGGCCAGGCGGCGCTGGTCGGTGATGCCGGCCACCCCGATGTCGCCCAGGGCGAGCCGGGCGCCGCCGAGCAGCGTGGGCGCGAGGTACACGAGGTACTCGTCGACCAGCCCGGCCGCGACGAACGCACTGGCGAGAGTGGGCCCACCCTCGATGAAGGCGTGACGGATGCCGCGCCGGTGCAGGTCGTGCAGCACGGCCAGCAGATCGTCGGTGGCGAAGAAGAGGGGCGGATGCGGGTGGGCGCGGAGGGCGGCGTCGTTGGGGATGCCGCGGGTGCCGATCACGACCGGCACCGGCTGCGTGGGCAGAAGCTTTCCAGCGGCGTCGCGGGCGGTCAGGGCAGGGTCGTCGGCGAGCGCGGTGCCGGTGCCGACGAGGATGGCGCCGGCTGCCGCGCGCCGCCGGTGCACGTCCTGCCGGGCCTCCGGTCCGGTGATCCAGCGGCTGGTCCCGTCGTCGGCCGCCGCGCGCCCGTCGAGGCTCGACGCCCACTTGAGCGTCACGAACGGGCGCCCGAGACGGGCGGCGACGAGCCAGTCGGCGAGGAATGGTTCGACCTCGTCGGCGAGCAGCCCGCCGGTGACGTCGATTCCGGCGCCGTGGAGCCGGTCGGCCCCGCCCGAGGAGCCGACGCCGGGGTCGGCGACGGCGTAGACGACCCGGCGGACGCCGGCGTCGATCAGGGCGAGCGAGCAGGGGCCGGTGCGGCCGGTGTGGTTGCAGGGTTCGAGGGTGACGACGGCGGTGGCACCGCGGGCGGCGCCGGCGGTGAGCCGGCTCAGGGCGACAACCTCGGCGTGGGGGGTTCCGGCGCCGAGATGCCAGCCTTCGGCCAGGACCTGCCCGGAATCGTCGAGGAGAACACAGCCGACGCGGGGGTTCGGGCCTGTGGCCGGCCCATTCGCGGCCAGCGCGAGCGCACGCCGCATGGTGGCCTCGAGCGCCGCTTGGTCCGTCATTCCCGTCCTGTCCGTTGGTGCAACGAACTCCGGGTTTTCGGTGCGGCGAACACCATGTGGGTTGCGAAACCCGCCGACCGACCGGAATGGTCCATCGACTCGTGCGCCTCTCATCCGGACTTTAACCGTCGGTGCTGGAATTTCACCAGCTCAACCGTTCCGCTTTGGGAGCGGCACGGGTCGCGGACTTTCACCGCCGGTTCGGACTTACACCGACCCCGGAGCACGTTTCATATAACTACTACTAGTTATATCCCAACGCGTCGGCCATAGAAAAATTCCCGTTCGAGAGTGCGGCCTGCGATGGGCGCTCACGACTGCGGATGCGCGGCGACGGCCGGTTGGGGGGCCCGCGGCGGCCAGGTGCTGGCGCCGAGTTCCCGGGAGATGTTCCGGGCCGTCTCACGCAATCCGTTCAGCACGCTGGAGTCGGGAGGCCACTCGCTCGACGGTACGACAACGGCGACCGCGGCTATGACATTGCCGCGGGTGTCGACCACGGGCGCCGCGATCGACGACTCGCCCAGCACGGCCTCGTCCTCTTCGGTGGCGATGCCGTTGCTCACGATCGACACGAATTGGATGGCCAGCTGAGCCGGGTCGGTGATCGTGGCGCCGGTGAGACTGCGCAGGGGCCTCCCCAGCAGTCCGGAGGCGTATTCCGGACTGTATGCGAGGAGGACTTTGCCCATTGCCGAGGCGTGGGCCGGGATGGACAGGCCCGTTTCGGGCATCTGCTGGCTGCCGTCAGGCCGCTGGTTGTGGTGAATGATGATGACCTCGTCGAACAATTGCACCCCCAGACGTGTGGACAGTCCGGTTCTGCGCGCGAGTTCGAGGGTCCAGCGCATGGCCCGCGCGCGCACGTCGAGCGTGTCGAGGTAGACATTCGAGAGTTTGAGCAGGGCCGGGCCGAGCATGTACCGGGTGCCGCCAGGCTCCTGCGCGACAAGACCGTGGCCCTGCAGCGATTTGACGATGCCGTGCACGGTCGAGACCGGCAACCAGAGTTCGGTGGCGAGTTCGGTTATGCCGAGGTGGCGTGCGCCCTGCAACGTCGACAGCACTTTCGCCGCACGATCGATGGCTTGAATCACAGCTGCACCTCCGGTTGATTCCTTAAGTATGCCGCGTCACCAACGCGTCTTCATGCGACGTGTTGACATTGGGCCACTCTCTGGAGGATATTCGACATTATCGAATTGCGTTCTGTATTTCTTTGAGTCGCGAGGGAAAGTGTCTCGCGGATCCAGCTCGAAAAGTTCAACGGAGAGCAAACATGAAGATAATCCTGGAGGTCTCAACATGAAGAAACTAATCAATTCCCCGGAGACGGTTCTCGCCGATTCCCTCATCGGCGTGGCGGCCGCACACCCGGAACTTCGCGTCGACCACGTCAACCGCATCATCTACCGGACAGACCCGACCAGAGCAGGCAAAGTCGCCCTGCTCTCTGGTGGGGGAACCGGCCATGAGCCGCTCCACGGCGGTTTCGTCGGTGTGGGAATGCTTGACGCGGCCTGCGCCGGGGCGGTCTTCACCTCGCCGACACCCGACCAGATGCTCGAGGCCACGAAAGTCGTGGACAGCGGAGCGGGCGTGCTGCACATCGTCAAGAACTACACGGGCGACGTGATGAACTTCGAAATGGGCGCGGAACTGGCCGCGGCTGAGACCGGGATCGAGGTTGCCGTCGTGGTCGTCAACGACGACGTCGCGGTCGAGGATTCCACCTTCACCGCAGGCCGCCGGGGCGTCGGAACCACTGTCCTGCTCGAGAAGATCGCGGGTGCGGCAGCCGAGGAAGGCCGCGACCTCGCGGCCGTCACCGCGGTGGCCCGCCAGGTCAATGAGTCCGGCCGTTCCATGGGCGTGGCCCTCAGCAGCTGCACGGTTCCCGCGGCCGGGAAACCGACCTTCGAACTTGCCGAAGGCGAGATGGAGATCGGCGTGGGCATTCACGGGGAGCCGGGCCGCCGCCGGGTGCCGCTGGCCGGGGCCGCCGAGGTTGCCCGTCTGCTCGTCGAGCCGATCCTCGCCGACCTGGACTTCACCGGCGCCCCGACGATCGTGATGGTGAATGGGCTGGGCGGAACCCCGTTGATCGAGCTCTATGTCATGTATGCCGAAGTCAGGAAGATCCTCGACGCCGCCGGCATCACGGTTGCCCGCTCCCTCGTGGGCAACTACATCACCGCGCTGGACATGGCGGGCTGCTCCGTCACGATCCTCAAGGCCGACGAGGACCTGCTTCATCTGTGGGATGCGCCGGTGAACACCGCCGGGCTGCGCTGGGGAATCTAGCACCATGACGAATGACACGATCAGCCTTGACCAGCTCACCGGCTGGCTCACCCGTTTTCGCGACTTGGTGACCGAGCAGGTCTCCTACCTCACCGAACTGGATTCGGCCATCGGCGACGCGGACCACGGCTCGAACATGACCCGCGGCATGGATGCGGTCCTCGAGAAAATCCAGGCCTCACCGGTCGTGGCCGTCGACGAACTGTTCAAGGGCGTGGGCATGACCCTGGTGACGTCCGTGGGTGGTGCCAGCGGCCCCCTGTACGGCACCTTCTTCCTGCGGATCGGTACCTCGGCAGGACCGGTCAGCACCCTGGACGCGCCCGGCCTGGCGGCCGCGCTTCGTGCAGGGCTGGGCGGCGTCGTTGCCCGCGGCAAGGCCGAGGCCGGGGATAAGACCATGTTCGACGTCCTCGCTCCCGCGCTCGACGCGTTCGACGCCGACCTCGTCGTTTTCTCCGATATCTCCTCGGCGGCCCGTGCTGCCTACTCCGCTGCACAAGCGGGGCGGGATGCCACCGCACCCCTGATCGCCCGCAAGGGCAGGGCCAGTTACCTGGGGGAACGCAGCATCGGCCACATCGACCCGGGAGCCGCGTCGACGTCGCTGCTTTTCCAGGCTCTGGCCGAGATCCTCGACAAGGAGTAGATCGTGATCGGAATCGTAGTGGTATCGCACAGCCCCCGGCTCGCGCAGGCAGCAGTGGACCTCGCAGTGGAAATGGTCGGGGTCAACGGCCCGGCCATCGCGATCGCAGCCGGTGCCGGCGCAGGGGTGATCGGAACGGACGCGTCCAAAGTCGCCGAGGCCATCGCCGAGGTTTCCTCTCCCGAGGGCGTGCTCGTGATGATGGATCTGGGATCGGCTGTGATGAGCGCGGAAATGGCGCTGGAGTTCTCGGACGACCCCGACCTGCCCGTCCGGCTCAGCAGCGGTCCCTTCGTAGAGGGCCTGATGGCGGCAGTGGTGCGCGCGGCGGGTGGCGCCACCCTTGACGAAGTGGAACGTGAGGCCCGAGGTGCTCTTCGTGCCAAGCAAAGTCACCTGGGCGACGAGGACCCGGCCGGCCTGCCGGTCGACTCCGGCCCGGCGGCGGAACACACGATCGAGGTGACGTTGCTGAACCCCGACGGCCTGCACGCGAGACCGGTCTCGATGCTCGTCACTGCCATCAGCGCCTTTGAGGCGACGGTGACGGTCGCCAACCTCCGTACCGGCCGGCCTCCGGTGCCGGCTAACAGCCCGACTGCCCTGTTGACCGTCGGCGCCCGGAAGGGCGACACGATCTCCGTCGCGGCGGCCGGGCGGCAGGCTGTGGAGGCGCTCGAGGCCGTGAGTGAACTGGTCGGGAAGGGCTTCGGCGAGCTCGCGGCCGCCCACGCTCCCGCGCCCAGGCCGGCGCGTTCCGCGTCGCGGCCGCAGGCCCGGCCGCAGGGCGGGGCGCCGTCGAGCGGGCCTCTGGGCGTGAGCCCCGGCTTCGCCGTCGGTCCGATCGTGCGGATGCAGGAACCGGTGAACGAGCCGGGGCCGGCAGTCGCACTCCCCCTGCGCGAGCGAGCGGCGGCCGCGGAGAGGATCGTGGCCGCCGCGGCATCCGTAGCCCTGGCCCTGCGGGACAAGGCGGCCCGGGTGTCGGGAGCGGCGCGTGGGATCCTGGAGGCAACGGCGCTGATGGCGGCGGATCCCGGGCTGATCGATGCTGCCGTTTCCCGAGTGACCGGGCAGGGCCACACTCCGGAGCGTGCCGTCTGGGCGGCTGTGAGCGAGGTCACAGCGGTTTTTAAGGAGCAGGGTGGGCTCCTCGCCGAACGTGTCTCGGACCTGCACGACGTGCGCAACCGCATCGTGTCCGAGTTGCTCGGCCGACCGGCACCGGGCCTGCCGGATCGTGTGGAGCCGTATGTGCTCGTGGCCCGGGACCTGGCCCCCGCCGACACGGCGCTGATCGACCCCACGGTGTGTCGGGCGATCGTCACCGTCGAGGGCGGGCCCACCTCCCATACGGCCATTCTCGCGCGGGCGCTTGGCTTGCCTGCCGTGGTGGCGGCCCGCGATGCGATGGACCTGCCCGAGGGAAGCATGGTGATCGTTGACGGCACGACCGGTGAGATCGTCGTGGACCCCACCGGCGACCAAGTGTTGCGAGCCGAGGAACAGATCCGCCGGGTGATCACCTTCGACGGTACGGGAAGGACCAGGGACGGGCACCGCGTGCAGCTCCTCGCGAACGTGGCTTCGCCTGACAGCGTTGCCGCCGCGATCGAGGCGAACGCCGAGGGTGTCGGCCTCTTTCGCACCGAATTCTGCTTCCTCGACCACGCCGAGGCTCCGGGACTCGACGAACAGGTCGCCGCGTACCGGCAGGTGTTCGCCGGATTCCCCGGGAAGAAGGTCACTATCCGAACGCTGGATGCGGGAGCCGACAAGCCGCTGGCCTTCGTCACGGCGGCCGACGAAGTCAACCCTGCCCTGGGCATCCGGGGGTATCGCACAGCGTGGCAGCGGCCGGAACTGCTGGACACCCAGCTGCAGGCCATCGCAGCGGCGGCCGCCGCGGAAGACGCCGACGTCGGCGTCATGGCGCCGATGATCGCGACCGTCGACGAGTCCGTGGACTTCGCGGCCCGCTGTGCCGCGCACGGCCTGCACAACGTGGGCGTGATGATCGAGACTCCCGCCGCCGCTATCACGGCTGGCCCCATCCTCGAACGGGTGGACTTCGCGAGTCTGGGGACCAACGACCTCGCCCAGTACACCATGGCCGCCGATCGGCTGATGGGGGAGCTCGCCCTGCTCAACGACCCCTGGCAGCCGGCGGTCTTGCGGATGATCCGGGAGGCCTGCCAGGCCGGTCTGGCGGCCGGCAAGCCGGTCGGGGTCTGCGGTGAGGCCGCGGCAGATCCGATGCTTGCCGCCATCCTGGTGGGGCTCGGGGCGACCAGCCTGTCGATGTCCCCGCGAGCCCTGGGCGGCGTGGCCGAGTTCCTACGCGGCGTGACGGTGGACCAGTGCCGGGATGCCGCACTCGCCGCGGTCGCCGCCGGCAGCGCCGGCGCGGCGCGATCCGCCGCCGCGCTCCTGCTGGAGCCGACACGGGCGTAGCTGCCGGTGTCGGCCCCTCCCGGGCGTCCGATCTGCACAAATGTGCAACGCTGGCTTTCAGAAACAGCGACGTATTTCCTGTAAATCCTGAATAGCATTCAAAAAATTGGCTAAGAGCGCGTGTTTGTGCGTCAGATCCGATCTTTGAGCCGTGACATCAGACTGGGCGGATGTGCCGGAAACCGCTCGGAGGGTGCGCTCGCACGGTCGCCCGCTGCAGGGCAGCCGATGTCGGTCGAATCGGCGGGCGTAATGTGAAATCTGTGCCCCGGAAGACCGGTTCACCGCCACCGTCCCACAAAGATGTAGACGCAGTTCGACCAGGAAGAAGTTCCACGATGACCACTTC
The DNA here is from genome assembly GCF_004402765.1 of Cryobacterium sp. TMT2-17-1. Taxonomy (NCBI): domain Bacteria; kingdom Bacillati; phylum Actinomycetota; class Actinomycetes; order Micrococcales; family Microbacteriaceae; genus Cryobacterium; species Cryobacterium sp. TMT2-17-1. Next base: position 106,588 of record NZ_SOGC01000039.1, on the reverse strand, counting down.
AATCCGCACAGTCATGAGCCCCGGACGTTACGTCCAAGGCAAGGGAGCGATCGATCGCCTCGGCGAATTCGTATCCCAGATCGGCTCCGCCCCCCTGATCGTCGCTGATGACGTCGTGTGGGGTTTCGCAGGGCAGCAGGTCTCGGCGAGCTTCGCTGCTGCCGGCCTCCGCGTCGAACGGGTCGAATTCGACCGCTTTGCGACTGCGTCCGCGGTCGACGCGCTGGTCGAGAAGATCCGCGTAACCACGGCCGACGTGATCATCGGCTTGGGCGGCGGAAGCACGATCGACTCGGCCAAGGCCGCCGGCTTCCTGGCTGGAATTCGTTGGGTCAGCGTGCCCACCGTGGCGTCGACCGACGCTCCCACCTCCGCACTCTCGGTGATCTACACGGAGGAGGGCGAGTTTGTCGAATACCGTTTCTTCCCGCGCAACCCCGACCTCGTGCTGATCGACACCCAGATCGTGGCCAACGCGCCGGTCGAGTTCCTCATCGCCGGAGTCGGCGACGCGCTGGCGACCTGGCTCGAAGCCCGGGCCACGGCGGCTGCCCATGCGACCACGATGGCCGGGGGGCTGCCGACCCAGACCGGCACCGCGCTGGCCAAGTTGTCGTGGGACGTCATCTGGGAGAACGCCCTTCCGGCCCTCGATGCCGTGCGTGACAACCTGGTCACACCTGCTCTCGAGAAGCTGGTGGAGGCGAATACGCTTCTGTCCGGACTCGGTTTCGAGTCGGGCGGTCTGGCCGCCGCCCACGCCATCCACAACGGCCTGACCGCGGCCCCGCAGACCCACGGTCTCACCCACGGTCAGAAGGTGAACATCGGCTCGCTGACCCAGCTGGTCCTCGAGGGCGCGCCACGCACCGAGGTGGAAGACTTCATCGAGTTCACCACTCTCGTCGGATTGCCCACCACGCTGACCGAGATCGGTCTCAGCCTGGACGACGAGAAGGAGCTGAGGGCCATCGCCACGGCGTCAACCCTGCCGGGTGAGACGATTCACAACATGCCGTTCGTGGTCACTGCAGACGACGTTCTCGACGCCCTCAAGTCGATCGAGGGGCTCTCGCGGTCCGTGCGCGCGGCGCGCGGCCTGCCCGCTCCCGTCAAGTACGTGCAGAAGCATTGATCCGTCGGCCCGCCGGTCGCCACGAACCCTCAGTGGCTGCCGGCGGGCCTCCGTCTGCTCACTCGCACAGTGCCCGGGCGCTGCTCTCGTCGATGAACAGGTCGGTGATCAGGTTCGCGGCCAGCGCGCCGCGGAGACTGTCCACCTTGGACTGGCCCGAGACGACGCAGATGCGCCGGGGGGTGCGGCGCAGCACCGACAGTTCCGGGCCGGTGCCGCGATCATTGAGCGGGATGCCGTCGGTCGAGCCGTCCGCGCGGTAGAAGACTGTCGCGACGTCGCCGACGACCCCGGCGTCGCTAAGAGCGGTGAGCTCGTCGTCGTCCAGGTAGCCTCCGACGTAGACGTGGCTGGGGACGTTGGAGAAGGGCGAACCCACGCTGAAGAGCGCGACGTCCATGTTCCTCTGCATTTCCAACAGCCGGCGCAAGCCGCGCTCCCGCCAGTACGCCGTGCGTGTGGCCGGGTCGTCGAAGAAGGTGGGAACCGGGAACTGTTCCAGGCGGGCGCCGAATGCGTTGCTGAACCGCTGCAGGATCTCGTTGGCGTAGTCGAGGCCGGTGCTGCGTGTGTTGCCGGCGCCGTTCAGCTGCACGATCTGTGCGTTGTGAGTGCGTTTAGGGGTCACGTGGCGGCTGACCGCATTCATCGTGGAGCCCCAGGCGATGCCCATGATCATGTTCGAGTCGAAGAACTCGCCGAGAATCCGTGCAACCGAGAGGGCCACGCGCTCCAACCGATCGACGTCGCTGGCGTGGTCGGGCACCGGCACGACGTGCGCGGTGACCTGGAAGCGGTTCAGGATGAGCTTCTCCACCCGGCTCGTCGCGTCGAGCGGGGACCGGATCTGGATGTCGACCAACCCGCTGGTTCTGGCCTGGCTGAGCAGACGGGACACCGAGGAGCGGGAGGTGTGCAGTTCCCGCGCGATGGCCTCCATGGTCAGGTCCTGCATGTAATACAAGTGGGCCGCCGTGAGCGCGTCACTGGTTCGGTCCGACAGGGACGGATCGTCTGGATGGGCCATTTTAACTCCTTGCACGTATGTTCAAACCTCTTGACCGTTTGTGTCGAACCTAGCAGGGTAGAAGCAATTCCCCTCCACCCACAGAGAAGTGAGCGAACAGTGCTGTCCACACCCGATCAGTCATCTTCCGCACCGTCACAGTCCAGTGGTGCCGCCGCCCAGGCCGCCATCCAGGACCGCCCCCGCGCTCAAGTTCTCATCATCGGAGCCGGCATCAACGGCATCGCGACCTTCCGCGATCTGGCCCTGCAGGGCGTGGACGTCGCCATCGTCGACAAGGGCGACTACGTTTCCGGCGCATCCTCGGCCTCCTCGCACATGATCCACGGCGGTGTGCGCTACCTCGAGAACGGCGAATTCCGCTTGGTCAAGGAGTCTGTGGAGGAGCGCAACAGCCTTCTCAAGATCGCCCCCCATTACGTCAAGCCGCTCAAGACGACCATTCCGATCTACTCCACCTTTTCCGGAGTGATGTCGGCGCCGATGCGGTTCCTCACCCACAAACAGGGTGCGGCCCAGGAGCGCGGAGCTCTACTGATCAAGATCGGCATGATGCTCTACGATTCCTTCTCCCGCGACGGCGGCAATGTGCCCCGGCATGAATTCCTCGGCAAGAAGGCGTCGCTCGAAGTGCTGCCGCAGATAAACCCGGGCCTCAAGTACACGGCCACCTACTACGACGCCTCCATGCACGACCCGGAGCGCCTCGCCCTCGACGTGCTGGCCGACGGCCTGGCCGCCGGCACCCACGCCCGGAGCGCCAACTACATCGAGGCCGTCGGCATGGATGCTGCGGGTGTGCGCCTGCGCAACACGGTCTCCGGCGCCGAATTCAGCTTCGAGGCCGACATCGTGGTCAACACGTCCGGACCGTGGACCGACCTCACGAACACGGCCCTCGGCCAGGCCAGCACCTATATGGGCGGCACCAAGGGGTCGCACGTCGTGCTCGACAACCCCGAACTGCTCGCCGCGACCGGCGGTCGCGAGATCTTTTTCGAGCACAAAGACGGCCGCATCGTGCTGATCTTCCCGCTTGCGGGCCGCGTTCTCGTCGGCACGACCGACCTCGAGCACGACATGACTCAGCCGGCGCGCTGCACCGAGGCCGAGGTTGACTACTTCTTCGAACTCGTCAACCACGTTTTCCCAAAGGTGGCCGTCGACCGGTCGCAGATAGTGTTCCGGTTCGCCGGCGTGCGCCCGCTGCCCCGCCACGACGACGAGGCGCCCGGTTTCGTCTCGCGCGACTACCGCATCGAATCGCGCCCGCTCGGCGCCCGGCACGGCACCCTGCTGAGCCTGGTCGGCGGCAAGTGGACGACCTTCCGCGCCCTGGCCGAACACCTGAGCGGCGACATCCTGACCCTGCTCGGCCTGCCGCGCACCGTCTCGACGGTCGGCCTGCCCATCGGTGGTGGTCGAGACTTCCCGGCGACGGATGCCGCACGCGGGGTCTGGGTTGCCGCCAACGGCGACAAGGTCGGCGCCGAGCGTGCCGATGTGCTGCTGACCCGGTACGGCACGCGCGCCACCGAGGTGATCACCTGGCTCACCGCCGAACCGGACGCGCCGCTCATGCAGCACCCCGGCTACACCCGGCGCGAAATCGAGCTCATCGCCCGGGCGGAATCGGTCATGCACCTGATGGACCTGCTGCTGCGCCGCACCAGCATCGCTTTCCGCGGCGAAGTGACTCTGCCGCTGCTCACCGAGCTGGCCGGCGTGCTCGCACCAGTCCTCGGCTGGGACGCCGCCCGGAGCGCGCATGAGGTCGACACCGCGGTGAATACACTGCGCGACATGTACGGCGTGCACGTGGCCCCGGCGGAAACGCCGGCCGTGCCGGCCGTCTAGGGACTGCTCGGGACTGCCCTGCGGGCGGGCGGGCGCTGCGGTCGCCTGCCCGCAGCCTGCCCTCCGGCCCGGCTCCGTACCCGCAGACTTGAAGGCTGATCTGCACAAACGTGCAGAAAGGTCAGGACCACCGGCGGTCTCGAGTCGCTAGGTTTTCTACTATCCGTTTCCTTCGCTTTCTTCATTTCAATAATCTAAAAGGATGTCAACGTGGACAATCTCGGTATCGTATTCCTCTCGGAAGTGGTGGGAACCGCTCTCCTGATCCTGCTGGGCTGCGGGGTGGTCGCCAACGTCGCCCTGACCAAGAACAAGGGCTTCGGCGGCGGATTCCTGATGGTCACCATCGGCTGGGGCCTCGCGGTGTACGCCGGCGTGATCGTCTCCTATAACTCGGGCGCTCACTTGAACCCCGCCGTCACCTTGGGACTCGTGTCGTCCGGGGCCACCGAGTTCGGCTCGGGGGTTCCGGTCAACGCTGTGTCCGTGGCGGCGTACATCGGGGCTCAGTTGATTGGTGCCATCCTGGGTGCCACCGTCGTCTGGCTCGCCTACAAGCAGCACTTCGACCAGGAACCGGAGCCGGCCAACAAGCTCGGCGTGTTCGCGACCGGTCCGGCCATCCGTTCCTACGGCTGGAACCTCATTACCGAGATCATCGGCACCTTCGTGCTCGTCTTCGTCGTCATCGCGTTCGGCGGCGGGCGCCAGGGCGAGAGCGGCGGCCTGGCCGCCCTTGGCGCCCTTCCGGTTGCCCTGCTCGTGATCGTGATTGGCACCTCGCTGGGTGGACCGACCGGCTACGCGATCAACCCCGCCCGTGACCTCGGCCCGCGCATCGCGCATTTCCTGTTGCCGATCAAGGGCAAGCGTTCCTCCGACTGGGCCTACTCGTGGGTGCCCGTCGTCGGTCCCGTCATCGGTGGCCTGCTGGCCGGCTGGACCTCCGCGTTCCTCCTGCCGATCCTCGCGTAGGCGCCGCTCGCTTCTTCTTTTTCCATTCCTAAATACCCGTGTACCCAGCATTGACAAAGGAGTTAAAAATGGCACAGTACGTCATCGCAATCGACCAGGGAACCACCAGTTCCCGTGCGATCATTTTCGACAAGGCCGGGTCGATCATTTCGACCGGTCAGCTCGAACACGAACAGATCTTTCCCCGGGCAGGCTGGGTCGAACACGACCCGTTGGAGATCTGGAGCAACACCCGTGAGGTCATCGGTCAGGCTCTGGCCAAGGCCAACCTGACCCGCCACGACATCGCGGCCGTGGGCATCACGAACCAGCGCGAGACCGCCGTCGTCTGGGACCGTCACACCGGTATCCCCGTCTACAACGCCATTGTCTGGCAAGACACCCGCACCCAGCCCATCGTCGACCGACTCGCCGCCGACGGCGGTGTCGATCGTTTCAAGGCCCAGGTCGGCCTGCCGCTGGCGACTTACTTCTCCGGCACCAAAATCGTCTGGATCCTCGAGAACGTCGAAGGGGCGCGAGAGAAGGCTGAGGCCGGCGACCTCATGTTCGGCACGACCGACACCTGGATTCTCTGGAACCTGACCGGCGGCCTCGAGGACGGTGTGCACGCAACCGACGTCACCAACGCCAGCCGCACCATGTTCATGGACCTGAAAACCCTGCAGTGGGACGACGAGATCCTCGCGGCGTTCGACGTGCCCAAGTCGATGCTGCCCGAGATCCGTTCCTCCTCCGAGGTCTACGGCATCGCCAGCGGCCACAGCCTGCTGCGCGAAACCCCGATTGCGAGCATCCTGGGTGACCAGCAGGCCGCGACGTTCGGGCAGGCTGCCTTCGACCAGGGTGAGGCGAAGAACACTTATGGCACCGGTAACTTCCTGATCTTCAATACGGGCACCGAAATCATCCACTCCAAGAACGGTCTGCTCACCACGGTCGGCTACAAGCTCGGCGACGCCGAACCGCACTACGCCCTGGAGGGCTCGATCGCGGTCACCGGCTCGCTCGTGCAGTGGCTGCGGGACAACCTGGGCATCATTAACTCTGCGGAGGAGATCGAGGCACTCGCCCTGTCGGTCGAGGACAACGGCGGCGCCTACTTCGTGCCCGCCTTCTCCGGCCTGTTCGCGCCGTACTGGCGTGCGGATGCCCGTGGTGCCCTGGTCGGCCTCACCAGCTACGTGAACAAGGGCCACATCGCCCGCGCCGCCCTCGAGGCGATCGCGTACCAGACCCGCGAGGTGCTGGACGCGGTCAACGCCGACGCTGGTGTTCCGTTGACCGAGCTCAAGGTCGACGGCGGGGCCTCGGCCAACGACCTGCTGATGCAGTTCCAGGCCGACATCCTCGGCGTGTCTGTCGTGCGCCCGGTGGTGGCGGAGACGACCGCCCTGGGTGCCGCCTACGCGGCCGGCCTGGCGGTCGGTTTCTGGAACAACCTCGGTGAGCTGCGGTCCAACTGGCAGGAGGACGCCCGCTGGGAGCCGAGCCTGGACATCGCCGAGCGCGACCGTCTGCTGCGCAACTGGAAGAAGGCCGTCACCAAGTCCCTGGACTGGGTCGACGCCGACGTGATCTAGCCCGCGCCCCCTTTTTCCCCCCGCGTCCCTGCGCGCGTACGACGCACCCCACCGAGACCCGGCGGCCGCCCCTGGCCGCCGGGTTTCGGCATCCGTTCCCCGTGCCCCGTTCCCCGTGGCCAGTTCCCCGTGCCCGTGCCCGTCCCCGTCTTCCCCTTGCGCCGGCCGGCATCCGTGCCCCGTCGGACAGTTCCTTCGTGGCGCTTCCCGGAGGGCAGCTCCCGTGGGTGGTGTGTGGCTAACTCAGGAGATCTACCCCGGCGGCGCCAACGGATGCCGGACTGGTGTAGTTTGTCCCTCGCTTCACAGCCGTTTCTCCTGAATTAGCCACGGGTCGGCGGCGACACCGCGGATCCTCCACAGCACAGGCTGACCGGAGCAGGCCACAGGTGGGCAGCCGACGCGGCAGACGGGGCCCGCGCTGTCCACACTGTCGACATGACTTGGGCAGAGTACTTCCGCGTCCACAATGTGCAGATCGCCGAAACCGGGGCGCTGAACGCCGCCGGCGCCAATTGGCGGGTGCTGAGGGCGGCCGTGGAGAGTGGATATCTGGTGAGGGCGCGTCGAGGGCACTATGCGCTTCCCGATACGGATGCGCACATCCTCGAAGCGGTGCGGCTGGGTGGGCGACTCGCCTGCGTCTCCGCGGTTGCGAATGCCGGGATCTTCGCCCTGGACAGCACCTTCGCGCACATCCATGTCGACCCCACCGCTTCCCGGTTGCGGGCGCCGCACGATCGATTTCAGCAGCTCAACGCTCACAACCGAGACGGTGTGGAACTCCACTGGGGTCAGCTGCTCGACCCCTGCGGCGGCACCGAGTTCCGTATCGGGCTGGCCGATGCGCTGGTCCAGGTTTTCCGGTGCCAGGAACCGAGATTCGCGATCGCGTCACTCGATAACGCCTTGTACAAGAGACTGCTCGCGGAGCAGACCGTGGCCCAGATCTTCGCAGCCCTGCCCGCGGAGTTGCAGTCCCTGCGCCCGCTCATCGACTGTCGCAGCGAATCGGGCCAGGAGACCGTGCTCCGCCTCGTGATCACGGGAGCCGGCTTCGACGTCGAGATCCAGGTCGAGATCGGGGGCGTCGGTCGCGTCGATATGATCGTCGAGGGGCGCATAGCGGTCGAGGCCGACAGCCGGCAGTTCCACGACGGCTGGGAGGCGCACGCGAGCGACCGCACCCGCGACTGCGACCTCGCCATGCGGGGGTACCTGACTCTGCGGGTTCTCTACCGGGACATCATCCACCACCCGGAGCGCGTCATCGCCGCGCTCACCGGCCTTCTGGCGTCGACCAGTCACTACCGCACCTTCATCGTCTAGTCGGTTCCCGGCAAGCCGACATCCGCTCCCGCACCTCCATCGTCTAGTCGGTTCGCGGCAAGCCGACATCCGCTCCCGCGGGGCTGCCGGGTCCGGCTCGGCGGACACCCAACCTGCCGGTCATGCGGTTGAGACCCACCCCCATGTGGCTAACTCAGGAGATCTGCCGAATCGCAGTATCAGACCCGCGTGTTTCCGGGGCGAAGAGGAACGCATATTACGGATGTCCTGAGTTGGCCACGCAGGCAGGAGCCGTGCCTGCTTCGAGCCCGGCGTTGCCGTCAGCGTGGCCGGGCGGCGCGCGCAGCGGGGCGGCCCGCCCGCGGACCCGACCTCCTTGCGGTCGAGACCCACCCTCGTGTGGCTAACTCAGGAGATCTGCCGAATCGCAGTATCAGACCCGCGTGTTTCCTGGTCAAATAGAAACGAATGCGACGGATGTCCTGAGTTGGCCACACCGGGGCAGGCCAGGGGGACCCCAGCGGCACCGTCAGGGGGGCGGCACCGTCAGGGGGGGCAGCCGTCAGCGGGGCGGAGGCCAGCCGTCAGCGGGGGCCGGCGGTCAGTGGGGCGAGGCTGCGGGCCGCGAGGGCCCCGGGCAGCGCGGCGAGGCTGGTGATCCGGATGATGCCCAGCCGGGCGGCCTCGGCCGCATCCGCCCCGGCCCCGGCACCACTACCTCCAGCACCACCCCCAGCCCCGGCCGCGGTCCGGTCCAGCCAGACTCCGGTCAGCCCCGCCGCGGCGGCTCCGATCGCGTCCGTGCGCAGCCGGTCGCCCACGTAGACGGTCTGCTCCGACTCCGACCCGACCACATGCAGGCATGCCGGAAGATGCGAGGATCCGGCTTGGCGAAGCCCAGGCTGCCGGATGCGATCACGTGCTCCAACCGCACGTCGAGCCCGGTGTCCGCCAGTTTGTGCCCCTGAGGCGTCGACTCACCGTTGGTGATCAGCCCGATCCGCACGCCCGGAAAGGCGACGGCCAGCGCGTCGAGGCAGGGGAGCGCATCGGTGTGGAGGCGCCAGCTCGCCCGATAGTGTAGAAAATACGCGTCGAACCAGCTCGTCGCAGCCGGCCCGGTCAGGGTCACGCCGTGCGCCGCCGCGAAGTCGCGGGCCCGCTCCCGGCGCTGCCCGGCGAAGTCCAGACTGCCGGCGAGGTAGGCGTGGTAATGCCGCTCTTCCAGGTCGTCCCAGAGCGCCAGCGCCGCGCCGGGGTCGGCGTCGGTGAAGGTGCCGCCCAGAGAGCCGAGGTAGGCGCGGATGCCGTCGGCCACGGCACCGCGATGGGCGAACAGGGTGTCATCGAGGTCGAACAGAACGACCGCGGGCGCGGGCGCGGACATCCGCTACCCGACGACGACGTCAACGACGACGTCAACGACGACGTCGACGACCATGACGAACATGACGACGAGGGGCCGGCCCCGCCCCATCAGTAGCGAGCTCACCACAATCGCCACCACCGCCCTAGCGCCGCGGTAGCAGGCCGACGCGGTCGTAGGCGCGCGCCAGCGTCTCGTTGGCCACCGTCGCCGCCCGGTCCGCGTTGAGGGCGAGGAGTCGGTCGAGTTCGGCCGGGTCGTCGAGCAGCTCGAGAACGCGCGCCCGGATCGGCCCGAACGTGCCCGTGACCACCTCGGCGAGACCCTTCTTCAGGTCGCCGTAGCCGCGGCCGGCGTACTCGTCCTCGATCGAACCCACCGAGCGTTCCGCGAGCACCGAGTAGATCGTCAGCAGGTTGGCCACGCCCGGCTTGTTCTCGCGGTCGAAGACCACGCCGCCCTCGGCATCTGTGACCGCGCGCATGATCTTCTTATTCGTCACTGCCGGCTCGTCGAGCAGCCAGATCACGCCCGCGTGCGACTCGGCCGACTTCGACATCTTCGACGTCGGGTTCTGCAGGTCGTAGATCTTGGCGGTCTCCGTGACGATGGCGACCTCCGGCACTGTGAATGTCTGCCCGAACCGGGCGTTGAAGCGCGCCGCGAGGTCGCGGGTCAGTTCGACGTGCTGACGCTGGTCCTCGCCGACCGGCACGATCTCGGTGTCGTACAGCAGAATGTCCGCGGCCATCAGCATTGGGTAGGCGAACAGTCCCACGGTGGTCGCGTCCGATCCCTGCCGGGCGGATTTGTCCTTGAACTGGGTCATCCGGCTGGCCTCGCCGAAACCGGTGATCGTGTTCAGCACCCAGGCCAGCTGGGCGTGCGCGGCGACATGCGACTGCACGTACAGTGTCGACGCCGACGGGTCGATGCCGCTCGCGATGTATTGGGCGGCGGTGCGGCGGGTGTTCTCCCGCAGCTTCACCGGGTCCTGCGCCACGGTCAGGGCGTGCAGGTCGACGATGGAGAAGTACGCGTCGTGGGTCTGCTGCAGCGCCTTCCAGTTCAGGAGGGCGCCGATGTAATTGCCGATCTGCAGGGAATCGGCGCTCGGCTGCATGCCCGAGTAGAGGCGGGGCTTGGTCATGGGATCAGATCTTTTCGTAGCGTGTGGCCGCCGGCCGGGCCGAAGGCGCGAGTTGAAGGGGAAGTCAGATGGTGTAGTCGACGACCACGGGGGTGTGGTCGGACCAGCGCTGGTCGTAGGCGGCCGCGCGGTCGACGACGTAGCCGGTGACGGATGCCGCGAGCGCCGATGTGGCCAGCTGGTAGTCGATCCTCCAGCCGGTGTCGTTGTCGAACGCCTGGCCGCGCCACGACCACCAGGTGAACGGCCCGTCCACTTCGCCGGACCACCGGCGCCCCACGTCGATCCAGCCGAGTCCGGCCCCGGCGTTGTAGTCCGGGGCGTCTTCGGCGCCGACGATGCGGTCGAAGTAGGCGCGCTCCTCGGGCAGGAACCCGGCGCGCTTCACGTTTCCGCGCCAATTCTTGATGTCGAGCGTGCGGTGCCCGACGTTCAGGTCACCGAGCACGACGGCCCGGTCGCTGTGCGCGGCGAGCTCGGGCAGTCGTTCGAGCATGGCGTCGAGGAACCTGTACTTCTCGACCTGCTTCGGGGTACCCACCTCGCCGGAGTGCACATAGGTGCTCACGACGGTGATCAATTTGCCGTTGACCTCGTAGTCGGCTTCGAGCCAGCGGCCGGCGCTGTCGAATTCGGCGGCACCGAGCTCGACCCGGTGGATGGCCGCGGTCGATCGGCTGGCCAGGGCCACCCCGGCCCGGCCCTTCGCGGTGGCGGCGTCGTGCAGGATGCTCCACCCCGGCCCGAGCAGACCCTCGAGGTCCTCGGTCGAGGCACGCACCTCCTGAAGGGCGAGGATGTCCACGTCGCGTTCGGACAGCCAGTCGCCCATTCCCTTGCGGAAGGCGGCGCGCACGCCGTTCACGTTCACGCTCGCGATCCGCAGGCGCTCGCCGGCGAAAGCCGCGGACACAGCGGAGTCGGCGGAGGCGGCGGAGGAAGCAGGGTCGGACGCGGCCGGGGTGGAAGCGGCAGTCGAGGCGGAAGGCATTCCCCAATTCTACTTTGGCTCAGGCCTTGGGGCCGTCGTTCGTCAGCTCAGCGGCTCGCTTCTCGGCGGCGCGCAGGCGACGCGCGGTGAGCAGCCGCTGGGGCCAGGCCGCGGTGTCGTGCGCGAGGCGGGCCTCCCGAAGCTCGGCCTGCACCACCACGCGGAACGCCTCCTCCTCCTGCCGGCGCTTCTCGGAGGCAACCTCGTCCGCGCTGATCCGTCGCGGTGAGAACCCGGCGTCGTCCATGCCGACGGCGATCCAGGATGCGGCGAGCAGTGTCAGGGTGCTGGTCAGGTTGAACCAGATCAGGAGTCCGATGATCACCGCGAATGCGGCGAGCAGCGGGTTGCGGCCGGCGCCGGCGAGCAGCGTGCTGCCGAGGACCTTGAGGACACCGAGGCCCACCGCGCCTAGAATGGAGCCGGTGATGAGCTGGCGGACGGGGATCCGCACCCGCGACAGCACCCGGAACAGTGCGGCGAGGGTGATCGTGTCGATCAGGAGCACGAGGAGCAGGCCGACCGCTCGGGCGGCGCCGTTGAACCAGAACGAATCCCGGGACACCCCGAAAAGCCCGAACAGGGCCCCGAGCGCCTCGGTGCTCGCGATCGAGATCAACGCCGACACCACGAGCACGACCGCGAACAGCACTCCGAGGCCCAGCTCCCGCAGCTTGACGAGGAGGATGAAGGTCTTGTCGGGCGGCATCCGGAAGATTGTGCGCACCGCCTGCGCCGTTGTCGAGAGCCAGCCGAGCACGGTCGCGAGCAGACCGACCAGTGCGATGACGCCGGACCAGCCGAGGACCCTGGCGTCGGCGAGGACGCTTGGGTCAATCACGCCTTCCTCGCCGATCAGCCCGGGCACGGACTGGTTGATGAAGGAGTAGAGCGTCAGCTCGAGGTCGGGATTGGACGTGATCCACAGTCCCGCGATGGAGAAGGTCAGCCAGAGGGCCGCGAACGTCGCGAAGATGGCCTGGTAGGACATGCCGCCGGCCAGGATGCCGCCGCCGCTTTCACCGAACCGGGTGAAGACCCGCACCGGGCGCGAGCGCATGACCCGCGCGATGAGGGTCTTGATCCGGTCGATCGCCGTGGGAGTGTTCACCCGCTCAGCCTAAGCGGCAGCCGGGCAGCGGAGAAAGCGAAAGGCCGGTCTCGCCACGACGAAACGTCGTGACAAGACCGGCCCCAGGGTTCGGACCGGCTACACCATGCCGCGCAGCATGGCCTGCTTGACCTCGGAGATGGCCTGCGTGACCTGGATCCCGCGGGGGCACGCCTCGGTGCAGTTGAAGGTCGTGCGGCAGCGCCACACGCCTTCCTTGTCGTTCAGGATATCGAGGCGCACGGCGGCGTTGTCGTCGCGCGAGTCGAAGATGAAGCGGTGCGCGTTGACGATCGCGGCCGGACCGAAGTACTGTCCGTCGGTCCAGAACACCGGGCAGCTCGACGTGCACGCGGCGCAGAGGATGCACTTCGTCGTGTCATCGAAGCGTTCGCGCTGGGCGACGGTCTGGATGCGCTCCTTGCCATCGGTGGGGGCGTTGTTCGCCACCAGGAACGGCTGCACGGCACGGAACGATTCGAAGAACGGCTCCATGTCCACGATCAGGTCCTTCTCCAGCGGCAGGCCCTTGATCGCCTCCACGTATACCGGCTTGGTGATGTCGAGGTCCTTGATCAGGGTCTTGCAGGCCAGGCGGTTGCGGCCGTTGATGCGCATGGCGTCCGAGCCGCAGATGCCATGCGCACAGGAGCGGCGGAAGCTTAGTGAGCCGTCCTGCTCCCACTTGATCTTGTGCAGAGCGTCGAGCACGCGGTCCGTCGGGTACATCTGTACGTCGAAGTCGTCCCAGTGCGGTTCGTCGTCGACCTCCGGGTTGTACCGGCGGATGATCAGGGTCACGGTGAAGGACTGGATTTCCTCCGGCACGACCGGGGCACTCGCAGTTGTCGGTGCGGTAGCGGTTGCGGTTGCGGTTGCGGTTGCGGTACTCAACTCAGTACTTCCTTTCCATCGGCTGGTAGCGCGTGATGGTGACCGGCTTCCAGTCGAGCGCAATGTGGTCGGCGGCGTCGGCGGAGAGCGGGTCTCCGGTCAGGTAGGCCATGGTGTGCACAAGGTAGTTTGCGTCGTCGCGCAGGGGGAAGTCGTCGCGCATGTGCCCGCCGCGGCTCTCCTTGCGGTTGCGTGCGGAGTACACGACGACCTCGGCCAGGTCGAGCAGGAAGCCGAGTTCGACGGCCTCGAGAAGGTCGGTGTTGAACCGGCGGCCCTTATCCTGCACGCCGATGTTCTTGTACCGCTCGCGCAGGCCGTGGATCACGTTGGTGACGTCGGAGAGCGATTCGTCGGTGCGGAACACCTGCGCCTTGGCGTCCATCGTCTCCTGCAGCTCCTTGCGGAGCACGGCGATGCGCTCGGTTCCGGTCGAGGTGCGGATTCCTTCCAGCAGCTCCCGCACACCCCGGGCCGGGTCGGTCGGCAGCGGCGTGAACTCGGCCGTCGTGACATAGGCGACGGCGTTGTTGCCGGCGCGCTTGCCGAAGACGTTGATGTCGAGCAACGAGTTGGTGCCGAGGCGGTTGGAGCCGTGCACGGACACGCAGGCGCATTCGCCGGCCGCGTAGAGGCCGGGCACGACGGTCGTGTTGTTGCGCAGCACCTCCGCGTTCACGTTGGTGGGGATGCCGCCCATCGCGTAGTGCGCGGTGGGCATGACCGGCACCGGTTCGGTGACCGGGTCGACGCCCAGGTAGGTGCGGGCGAACTCGGTGATGTCGGGCAGCTTGGTCTCGAGCACCTCGGCACCGAGGTGGGTGCAGTCGAGGTACAGGTAGTCCTTGTTGGGACCGGCACCGCGGCCTTCCGCGACCTCCTTGACCATGCAACGGGCGATGATGTCCCGCGGGGCGAGGTCCTTGATGGTGGGCGCGTAGCGCTCCATGAACCGTTCGCCGGCCGCGTTGCGGAGGATGGCGCCCTCTCCGCGCGCGCCCTCGGTGAGCAGGATGCCGAGGCCCGCCAGTCCGGTCGGGTGGAACTGGAAGAACTCCATGTCCTCGAGCGGCAGGCCCTTGCGCCACACGATGCCCACGCCGTCGCCCGTGAGGGTGTGCGCGTTGGAGGTGGTCTTGTAGATCTTGCCGAACCCGCCGGTGGCGAAGATGAACGCCTTCGCCTGGAAGACGTGCAGTTCGCCGGTGGACAGGTCGTAGGCGACGACGGCCGAGGGCTGGTCGACCCCGTCGACCGGTGTCATGACCAGGTCGAGCACGTAGTACTCGTTGAAGAAGTTGATGCCGCGTTTGACGCAGTTCTGGTAGAGCGTCTGCAGGATCATGTGGCCGGTGCGGTCGGCGGCGTAGCAGGCCCGCCGTACCGGTGCCTTGCCGTGGTCGCTGGTGTGGCCGCCGAACCGGCGCTGGTCGATCTTGCCCTCCGGCGTTCGGTTGAAGGGCAGGCCCATGTTCTCGAGGTCGATGACCGCGTCGATGGCTTCCTTGGCGAGGATCTCGGCCGCGTCCTGGTCCACCAGGTAGTCGCCACCCTTGACCGTGTCGAAGGTGTGCCATTCCCAGTTGTCTTCTTCGACGTTGGCGAGGGCCGCGGCCATCCCGCCCTGCGCCGCACCCGTGTGCGAACGCGTCGGGTACAGCTTGGAGATCACGGCCGTGCTGGCGCCGGAGCCGGCTTCGATGGCGGCACGCATACCGGCACCCCCGGCTCCCACGATGACGATGTCGAACTGGTGGTAGTGCACACCGTCGATGACGGTGGACTCTGAGGGCGCGGTTGAAGCATCCGTAGTCATATGGGTTTTAGCAGCTCCTAAATGGCCGAGCAAAACGAGGGAAGAAGATCGGCGGGCGAACCGGCCGGGCAAGGGTCGAACGTGAAGACCACGAGCGTGCCGAGCACGATCAGGATCACGACGGCCGCCAGGATGGCGGACTTCAGGATGCCGCGGGTCAGACGCTGCGTGGCGTAGTCGTTGACCAGCGTGCGCATGCCATTGCCGCCGTGGATCAGGGCGAGCCAGAGCATGAGAACGTCCCAGACCATCCAGAACGGGGTGGTCAGCTTGCCGGCGACGAAAGCAAAGTTGAGGGCGCTGACGCCCTCGCCGACCATCAGGTTGACGAAGAGGTGTCCGAAGATGAGCACGACCAGCACGACGCCGGAGACGCGCATGTAGATCCAGCCCCACTTCTCCCAGTTCACGCCGCGGGAGCGCGGCGCGCGGGAGTAGGGGCTGCGGGGAGCTTCGATTGTGGATGTCATGGCTCTCCCCGTTCTAGTGGCTGAACACGTTGATCAGGTGGCGCGGCACGAAGGCGAGCATCGTTACCACCCACAGGGCGACCACGACGTAGAACATGGCCTTCTGGTACTTGGCGTTCCAGAAGTCGATCAGGATGATCCGAATCCCGTTGAAGGCGTGGAACACGATGGCCCCGACGAGCGCGGTTTCGCCGAGGCCCATGATCGGCGTCTGATAGCTGCTGATGACCGCGTTGTAGGCCTCCGGGCTGACGCGCACCAGCGCGGTGTCCAAGATGTGAACCAGCAAGAAGAAGAAGATCGCAACACCCGTAATGCGGTGGAGGACCCACGACCACATGCCCTCACGGCCCCGATACAGGGTTCCGGCGGGGCGACGTGATGTCGTCTTCTGCTGGGATGTCAGTGTCGCTGCCTGCTCTGGCATGACCAACCCTCCCTGGCTGTGTGGCGGCCTCGACGAAGCTGGCCGACAATGCGCCGTGCGCGCACAGAACAATTATAAGTGTCTCTGTGCCGAGATAAAACGCGAATGTCCGGCTAGCGCTGCATTGACAGCGGAACCGCAACCATGGCGCGAACGGCGGCTCGTTCGTCGACGACCTGCTCGTAATGCGCCAGCAGCGCGCCGCACACGTTTTCCCAGGATCGACCGAGCACGCTCCGTCGTCCCGCCTCGCCCATCCGCCGCCGCAGCGCAGGGTCCAGGACCAGCCGGGCGACGCAGCGGCGCAGGTCTCTCTCGTCGTCCGGAATGAATAGGAAACCGTTTTCACCGTGGCTGACCAGGTCGATCGGGCCGCCGGCCCGCGGTGCGACGACCGGCAGCCCGGCGGCGTGCGCCTCCTGCAGGGTCTGGCCGAAGGTCTCCTCGGTGCCCGCGTGCAGGAACAGGTCGAAGCTCGCGTAAGCCCGGGCGAGATCCGCCCCGTCCAGGCGGCCGAGCCAGGTCACCGGCATCCCGGCGAGCTCCCGCTCGAGCGCCGGCCGCGACGGGCCGTCGCCGACGAGGGCGAGACGGATGCCGGGCAGCCCGTGCAGGGCCCGGAACCTCTCCACCTGCTTCTCCGGTGCCAGGCGGCCGACGTAGCCCACGACGACCTCCCCGTTCGGGGCCAGCCGGCTCCGCAGCGCCGACGCCTCCGGGTCGGATCTCCGGTTGGGGTGGTAGCCGACCAGGTCGACGCCGCGGGTCCAGTGCGCCAGCCGCCGCAGGCCGATGCGGCGCAGGTCCGCCATCGACGCGGAGGAGGGAGCCAGGGTGAGGTCGGCTCCCTCGTGCACCCACTTGACGAAACGCCAGACGGACTGCGCGGCCGGGCCGAGCCGGTTGCGGCGGGCGTAGCCGGCGACATCCGTCTGGAAAACGGCGACGCTGGGAACGTCCTGCCGGTTCGCGGCCGCGATGCCCTGTGCGCCGAGCAGGAACGGCGACGCAGCGTGCAGCACGTCCGGGGCGAAATCGGCCAGCAGGCGGTGCACCTGCGGGCTGGGCATTCCCACCGGGAACTGCCGGTAGCGTGCCGCGGGAACACCGTGCACGGGGAACCCGGCGTACTCGGCCGGGACGCCGGCCGGGGCGATGACCATCGCGTCGTGGCCCGTGCGGGAAAGATGCTCGAGCACCTTGCACACGCTCGTGGTGACTCCGCTGACCGTGGGCAGAAAACTTTCGGTGATGAGTGCAACCCTCATGAGGGTGACCCTAGGCACGCCCTCCGGCGCGCAGGTGAACGCACCGTGAACGGCGTGGACCGGGCGGTAGTCTGGCCGAATGCTGCCTTCCACGGAACCACTCGATCGTTTCTACAGCGTGATTCCCGCCGGTGGGATCGGATCCCGGCTGTGGCCGCTGTCCCGCGCCGACGCCCCCAAATTCCTGCACGACCTGACCGGCTCCGGCCAGACCCTGCTCAGGGCCACCTGGGATCGCCTCGCACCTCTGTCGGGCGAGCAGCGCATCATGGTGGTCACCGGCCGCGCGCACCGCGCCGCCGTCGAGGAGCAGCTCCCCGAGCTCGCCGACCTGAACGTGGTGCTCGAAAGCGAGCCGCGCGAGTCCACCGCCGCCATCGGCCTGGCCGCGGCGATTCTGGAGAAACGCGAACCGGGCGTCATCATCGGCTCCTTCGCCGCCGACCACGTGATCAAAGGACACCACCTGTTCCGCCAGGCGGTCGCCGAGGCCGTGCGCGCCGCCGACGCCGGCTACATCGCCACCATCGGCATCCAGCCCACGGAGCCGGCCGTCGGCTTCGGCTATATCAAGACCGCCGGCGCGCTGCACATTGCCGGCGCCGCCAGCGCCCTGTCGGTGGACTCCTTCGTGGAGAAGCCGGACCTTGCCACCGCCCAGGACTACCTGGCCAACGGCACCTATTTCTGGAACGCCGGCATGTACATCGCCCGCGCCGACCGCCTGCTGGAAGAGATCGGGGCGTCCGAGCCCGAACTTCTCGCCGGGCTGCTCGAACTGGCCGAGGCCTGGGATACCCCGCGCCGCGGCGCCGTGGTCGACCGCGTCTGGCCCCGCCTGAAGAAGATCGCGATCGACTACTCGGTCGCCGAACCGGCGGCCGCCCGCGGCAGGCTCGCCGTGATCCCCGGCCAGTTCGACTGGGACGACGTGGGTGACTTCGCATCGATCGCGAAAATCCACGCCAACGGCCGCAAGCGCGATCTCGCCATCCTCGGCGACGGTGCCCGGGTGCTTGCGGACTCCTCGAGCGGGATCGTGGTCAGCCACACCGGGCGCATGATCGCCCTGATCGGCGTCGAGGACATCGTCGTGGTCGACACCCCGGACGCCCTCCTCATCACCACCAGCGCCAACGCGCAGAAGGTCAAGGCCGTCGTCGACGCGCTAAAGCTGTCCGGCAGCAACGACGTGCTCTAATCGGCATCAAACCCCCCGATCGGGGGCATTTTCGGGCCCGATTCGGCCGGGGCGTCCGGCGGGCCTCCCGCGGACCAGTATCGCGTCTTGATAACCTTTCGCCCACGGGCCCGTTTTGCTCCTCTGAGCAGAGAATCATTCGATAGCGTGTAAACCAATACAGCCCCTTGCGAACCCGCGCCGGGCGACCATTGGAGGTCATTTTGACAATCATGAAACGACGGGTCGCATTCAGCGGCCTTGCCACGTTGGGCGTCGTGGCCCTTCTCGCAGCCTGTGCGCCGGCGCCGACCGATGAGGGAACCGCTGGTGGCGGTGCCGAATCCGACTACCTGCCCTGCATCGTCTCCGACTTCGGCGGCTTCGACGACAAGTCCTTCAACCAGTCCAGCTTCGAGGGCATCACCAAGGCCTCCGACGAGCTCGGCATCGAATTCCAGCAGGCCGAGTCCAAGTCGGAAGACCAGTACGGCCCGAACGTCTCGAGCATGGTCGACCAGGGTTGCGACTTCGTCCTCACCGTCGGTTTCGCCCTCTCCAACGCCACCCGCGATGCCGCCCAGGCCGCGCCCGACACCAACTTCGCGCTGATCGACTCCGCGCTCTCCAATGACGACTTCAGCCCGCTGACGCTCGACAACGTGAAGCCGGTGCTGTACGACACGGCGCAGGCCGCGTTCCTGGCCGGCTACCTGGCCGCGGGCACCACCAAGACCGGAGTCGTCGGCACCTACGGCGGACTCCAGTTCCCGTCGGTCACCATCTTCATGGACGGCTTTGTCGACGGCGTCGCGTACCACAACGAGAAGAAGGGCACCGACGTCACCGTCAGCGGCTGGGACAAGGCCACCCAGACCGGCCTGTTCGCCGGTGGCTTCGACGACATCAACCAGGGCAAGGCGCTCAGCACCACTCTGATCGACGCCGGCGCTGACATCATCCTCCCGGTCGCCGGACCGCTCTTCCAGGGCACCGCGCAGGCCATTCAGGACTCCGGCAAGGACGTCGCCATCATCGGTGTCGACAGCGACCTGTTCGAGACCACGCCCGAGTTCGCATCGCTGTACCTCACCTCGGTACTCAAGCAGATGACGGATGCCACCGAGCAGATCATCCTCGACGACGCTGAGGGCGACTTCTCGTCCACCCCCTACGTCGGCACGCTCGAGAACGAGGGCGTCGACATCGCCCCGCTCCACGACTGGGAGTCCAAGGTCGACCCCGCGGTCATGACCGAGATCGAGGCCATCAAGGCCGACATCATCAGCGGTGCTCTCAAGGTTGAGTCGCCCGCGACCCCGAAGTAGCACCGAAGCAGCACTCAGACGCAGTCGGGGAGGCACGCATCTTGCGGGCCTCCCCTCCTGCGTCAGTGGGCGGATGTCGTCGGCCGGGATGCCTGCACACCCAAGCGAACGGTGCCACCCCGCCAACATATGAGCAAGAGCGTCAACTTTCGCTCGTCACTGAATAGAATCGACGACATGAAGCTCGAACTTCGAGGCATTACGAAGCGATTCGGTGCCCTGGTCGCGAATGACCACATTGACCTCACCGTCGAGGCCGGAGAAATCCACGCACTGCTCGGCGAAAACGGCGCGGGGAAATCCACCCTGATGAACGTGCTCTACGGCCTGTACCGGGCCGAGGAGGGCGATATCCTCCTCGACGACGTGGTGCAGCACTTCAGCGGCCCCGGCGACGCCATGGCCGCCGGCATCGGCATGGTGCACCAGCACTTCATGCTCATCCCGGTGTTCACCGTCGCCGAGAACGTCATGCTCGGGCATGAGGAGACCAAGGCGGGCGGTCGCCTCGACCTGCCCGCGGCCCGCAAGCACGTGCGCGAGATCTCCCGACGGTTCGGGTTCGACGTCGACCCGGATGCGCTCGTCGAAGACCTCCCCGTCGGCGTGCAGCAGCGGGTCGAGATCATCAAGGCGCTCTCGCGCGACGCGAAGGTGCTCGTCTTCGACGAGCCCACCGCCGTGCTCACGCCGCAGGAGACCGACGAGCTGATGGTCATCATGCGCCAGCTCAAGGCGAGCGGTACCTCCATCGTGTTCATCACCCACAAGCTGCGCGAGGTGCGCGAAGTCGCCGACCGGATCACCGTCATCCGTCTGGGCAAGGTCGTCGGTGAGGCGTCCCCGACCGCGAGCAACGTCGAGCTGGCCACCCAGATGGTCGGCCGTGCGGTCGACCTCACCGTGGACAAGTCCCCGGCACTGCCCGGTGAGGTGGTTCTGTCGGTGAAGAACCTCACCGTGCTGGGCCCGCACGGCCAGATCCTGGTCAACAACGTCAGCTTCGAGGTGCACAAGGGCGAGATCCTGGCCATCGCCGGGGTGCAGGGAAACGGCCAGACCGAACTCACCGAGGCGATGATGGGGCTCCAATCGCGGGTTTCCGGGGAGATCACCCTCGACGGCAAGTCGCTGCGCGGGCATTCGGTGCGCCAGGTACTCGACGCCGGAGTCGGATTCGTGCCGGAAGACCGCAACGAAGACGGACTGGTCGGTGAGTTCACCATCGCCGAGAACCTCATGCTCGACCGCTCGAACAAGCTCCCCTTCGTCAAACGGTGGAACGTGCAGCGGGCCTTCCTCGCCGCGTTCGCCGAAAAAAAAGTCACAGAGTTCGACGTGCGCGCCCAGGGCATCGAGACCCCGGTCGGCAAGCTCTCCGGCGGCAACCAGCAGAAGGTCGTGCTCGCCCGCGAGCTCGGCCGCGATCTGCGCCTCTTCGTCGCAGCCCAGCCCACCCGCGGGCTCGACGTCGGCTCGGTGGAGTTCGTCCACGAACGCATCGTGGCCACCCGGGATGCCGGCACGCCCGTGATCGTCATCTCGACGGAGCTCGACGAGGTGGCAGCCCTCGCGGACCGGATCATGGTCATGTACCGCGGTCGCATCGTCGGCATCGTTCCCGGTGACACGCCGCGCGCCGTACTCGGTTTGATGATGGCCGGCGAAACGCCCGCCGGAGAAGGAGCTGCCGCGTGAGCGCGACACAGGGTCCCACGACCGAGTCAGGAACGCCGTCAATCCCGGCCCCCGAACAGCCGTCCCGCTGGAACCAGGCGTTTCGCGAGATCACCACCGGCAACGCGATCATCTCCGTGCTCGCCGTCGTGCTCGCGCTTTTCGTCGGCGGCATCATGATCGCCTTCACCAACGAGGGCGTTCAGGAAGCCGCAGGCTACTTCTTCTCCCGGCCCGGCGACCTGCTGCGGGAAGTCTGGTATTCCGTGTCCGGCGCCTACTCGGCCCTGTTCCAGGGGTCGGTCTACAACTTCCGTCGACCGAGCTTCGCTGCCGGCATCAAGCCGCTCACCGAGACGCTCACCTTCGCGACCCCGCTGATCATGGCGGGGCTCGGCGTGGCGCTGGGCTTCCGGGTGGGCATGTTCAACATCGGTGGCCGCGGCCAGATGCTGATCGCCGCCGCCCTCGGCGGCTGGGTCGGTTTCGCCGTCGACCTGCCCTACGGCCTGCACATGGTCGCGGCCCTCGTGGCCGGCGTGCTCGGCGGCGCCCTCTGGGGTGGGATCGTGGGTCTGCTCAAGGCCCGCACCGGCGCCCATGAGGTGATCACCACGATCATGCTCAACTACGTCGCGTTCTACCTGGTCAGCTACCTGCTGCGTGAGGGCTTCCTGAAGACCCCCGGATCGAACAACCCGAAGAGCCCGGCGACGAAGGTCACCGCGGTCTTCCCCGACCTTCTCGGCTCGACGTACTCGCTGCACTTCGGCTTCATCCTGGCCATCGCCGCCACGGTTTTCACCTGGTGGCTGCTGTCCCGGTCGAACCTGGGCTTCCAGTTCCGGGCCGTGGGACTGAACCCCCACGCGGCGCGCGTCGCCGGCATCAGCGTCAAGCGCATCTACGTCTACGCGATGCTGTTCTCGGGTGGACTGATCGGCCTGGCCGGCATCAACCAGGTGCTCGGCACCACGACCAGCGGTTTCGGCGCCGGACTGGACTCCGGTATCGGCTTCGATGCGATCACGGTCGCGCTGCTGGGCCGTTCCAAGCCTTGGGGTGTGTTCGCCGCGGGCATCCTGTTCGGCGCGTTCAAGGCCGGCGGTTTCTCGATGCAGGCGGCCGAGGGTGTGCCGATCGACATCGTGCTCGTCGTGCAGTCACTGATCGTGCTTTTCATCGCGGCTCCGCCTCTCGTGCGGGCCATCTTCCGACTGCCGGCCCCGGGCTCCGCGCCCCGCCGGGCACTGCCCAACGTTTCCCAGGAGGTGGCTGCACAGTGAGCACCGTTGCCCCGGCCGTCCAGCCCGTATCGTCGACCGCCGACGATCGCCCCGACTTCAAAATCGTGAAGAGTTGGAAGTCGCCCATCGCCCTGGCGATTTTCACCGTCGTCGCCTTCGCGCTCTTCGTGGCCTTCGGCCGCGAGGGCGTCAGCACCATGCGGCTCTCCACCTCGAGCGACCTGATCCAGCTTCCCGATCTCCTGCTGCCCACCCGGCTGACCGGCATCGTCATCAGTGTGCTGCTGCTTGTGATCACGGGCGTGAGCGTGTGGCTGGTGCAGTCCCGGCGTCAGGTGCCGATCTGGCTTATCTCCGTCTACGCGGTGCTCTTCCTGATCGGATTCCTGGTCTGGGCCGCCGCCGGCGAGTCCATCCCGGTGCCCGGGCTGCTGTTCGGTTCGCTCAGCCTGGCTGTACCGCTGATCTTCGGTGCTCTCGGCGGTGTCATCTCCGAACGGGTCGGCGTGGTCAACATCGCCATTGAGGGGCAACTGCTCGCCGGGGCGTTCACCTCGGCCATGGTGGCGTCCCTGACCAACCAGCCCATCCTCGGCCTCGTCGCGGCCATGTTCGCCGGCGTTCTCGTTTCGATGGTGCTCGCCTCGTTCTCGATCAAGTACTTCGTCGACCAGGTCATCGTCGGTGTCGTGCTCAACGTTCTCGTGATCGGCGTCACCGGTTTCCTTTACTCCCAGGTGATGGCGCCCAACGCGGCCCTGCTCAACCAGCCGCCTCGATTCGAGCGGATCAACATCCCGCTGCTCAGCGAGATCCCGATCATCGGACCGGTCTTGTTCCGGCAGACCCTGATCGTCTACATCATGTATGTGGCCGTCGCCTTGGTGTACTACGGCATCTTCCACACCCGGTGGGGCCTGCGCCTCCGCAGCGTGGGCGAGCACCCCCAGGCGGCAGACACCGTCGGCATCAACGTCGGCCGCACCCGGTTCTGGAACGTGTCGCTCGCCGGCGCGATCGTCGGCCTCGGCGGCGCCTACTTCACCCTCGGTTCGGTGGGCGCTTTCGGCAAGGAGATGACCGCCGGAGCCGGCTTCATCGCGCTGGCCGCCGTGATCTTCGGCCGTTGGGATCCGATCCGGGCCACGCTGGCCGCCCTCCTGTTCGGGTTCGCGAGCAACTTGCAGAACGTGCTCAGTGTCATCGGTTCGCCGGTGCCGAGCGAGTTCATGCTCATGCTGCCGTACCTGATCACCATCGCCGCCGTTGCCGGGTTCGTCGGAACGTCGCGGGGACCGGCGGCATCCGGCAAGCCCTACATCAAATCGTGACCGGCGTGAGCCACGGCGCCTCGCCAGCGGCCGGCGACATCGACTGGGCGGCGCTGCGGGAGGCCGCGACGACGGCGATGGCCCAGGCCTATGTGCCGTACTCGAAGTTCCCGGTCGGCGCCGCGGCGCAGGTCACCGACGGTCGTGTGATCAGCGGATGCAACGTGGAGAACGCCTCCTACGGGCTCACCCTCTGCGCCGAATGCGCCCTCGTCTCCGTGCTGCACCTGACCGGGGGAGGCCACCTCGTCGCGTTCACCTGCGTCGACGGCAACGGCCGAACGCTGATGCCCTGCGGCCGCTGCCGCCAGCTGTTGTACGAACATTCCGCGCCCGGCATGCTGCTGGAGACGGTGTCGGGTGTGCGCACCATCGATGAAGTGCTGCCGGACGCCTTCGGGCCGAGGCAGCTCGCCGAATATCAGGAAGAGTAGCTGTGAGCACCAACGAGAACCGTATCGAGGCCTTCGACGCCGTGGACCTGATCCATGCCAAGCGTGATCGGGGCGAGCTCAGCACGCCGCAGATCGACTGGCTGATCGACGCGTACACGCGCGGTTACGTCGGCGACGAGCAGATGGCCGCCATGACCATGGCGATCTTCCTGAACGGCATGAATCGCCGGGAGATCAAGGATCTCACCATGGCGATGCTGAGCAGCGGCGAGCGGATGAGCTTCGCCGGACTCGGCAAGCCGACCACCGACAAGCACTCCACCGGCGGCGTCGGCGACAAGATCACCCTGCCGCTGATGCCACTCGTGGCGGTCTTCGGTGCGGCCGTGCCGCAGCTGTCCGGCCGCGGCCTCGGCCACACCGGCGGCACCCTCGACAAGCTCGAATCCATCCCCGGCTGGCGTGCGCACCTCACCAACGAGGAGATGTTCGCGCAGCTGCAGGAATTCGGCGGCGTGATCTGCGCCGCCGGCGGCGGTCTGGCCCCGGCCGACGGCAAGCTCTACGCGCTGCGCGACATCACCGGCACCGTCGAGGCGATCCCGCTGATCGCGTCGTCGATCATGTCGAAGAAGATCGCGGAGGGCACCGGCGCCCTCGTCCTGGACGTGAAGTTCGGGTCGGGCGCGTTCCTGAAAGACATCGAACGGTCCCGGGAGCTCGCCCGCACCATGGTCGCCCTCGGCGAGGACGCCGGCGTGGCGACATCCGCTCTGCTCACCAACATGAACGTGCCGCTCGGGCTCGCAATCGGAAACGCCAACGAGGTGCGTGAATCGGTCGAGGTTCTCGCCGGCGGCGGGCCGGCGGATGTCGTCGAGCTCACCGTGGCCCTGGCCCGGGAGATGCTCGCTCTGGTGGGCATCACCGACGTCGACGTGGAATCCGCTCTCACGGACGGACGCGCCATGGACAAGTGGCGCGACGTGATCCGTGCCCAGGGCGGCGATCCCGACGCCCCGCTGCCCGTGGCCCGCGAGACCCACGTCGTCACCGCCCTGCGCGACGGTGTGCTCGTCGAGCAGCAGGCGCTGCCGTTCGGCATCGGCGCCTGGCGCCTCGGCGCCGGCCGCGCCCGCAAGCAGGATCCGGTGCAGCACGCCGCCGGCATCGACCTGCACGCCAAGCCGGGCGATACTGTGCGCGCCGGCCAGCCCCTGTTCACCCTCAGTGCCGACGAACCCGAGCGCTTCGCGCGGGCCCTGGAGGCCGTGGACGGCGCATATCGCATCGGCGACCCCGGCGAGCCCGTGCAGGACGGCGGCCCGCTGATCGCCGAGCGCATCGGCCGCTGAACCGCCCGGCCGGTCTCGGCCCGTGCATCTGAACGGATGTGCGGGCCGGCTCAGCCAGCAGTGTGACTCTCAGCACCCAGCCGGTAGATTAGGGGGGTGAACACGAGCCCTGAGGACTACCTGCTGCCCGGTGCCGGCACGAGCATCAACGCACTGCCGAAGATCTCCCTGCACGACCACCTCGACGGCGGCCTGCGCCCGCAGACCATCATCGAGCTGGCCGGCGCGGTCGGGCTGGCGCTGCCGGCGACGGATGCCCGATCGCTCGGCTCCTGGTTCAGCACCCAGGCCGACTCCGGCACCCTGGTCGACTACCTGAAGACTTTCGACGTCACCGTCGGCGTGATGCAGACCCGCGAGGCCCTGGTGCGCGTGGCCCGCGAATTCGTGGAGGACCTCGCCGCCGACGGCGTGATCTACGGGGAGATCCGCTGGGCCCCCGAGCAGCACCTGGCCCGCGGCCTCACCCTCGACCAGAGCGTCGAGGCGGTGCAGGAGGGCATCGAGGCCGGCATCGCGCTGGTCGCGGGTGCCGGGTCCCGCATTCGGATCGGCCAGCTGATCACGGCCATGAGGCATGCCGAGCGCAGCCTGGAGATCGCGGAACTCGCCGTGCGGCATCGTTCCAACGGGGTTGTCGGCTTCGACATCGCCGGGGCCGAACTGGGGTTCCCGGCCCACCACCACCGGGACGCGTTCGACTTCCTCGCGAAGGCCTTCCTGCCCGTCACCGTGCATGCGGGCGAGGCTGACGGGTTGGAGAGCATCCGCGGGGCACTCTACGACGGCCGGGCATTGCGCCTGGGCCACGGCGTGCGTCTCGCCGAGGAAATCGTGATCGGCCGCGAAGACGCGGAGAACACCTACGTCACGCTCGGCCCGGTGGCGCAGTGGGTGCGCGACCGCGACATCGCCCTCGAGCTCAGCCCGTCGTCCAACCTGCAGACCGGCGCAATCGCCGCGTGGGGCGCGGACCTGCTCGACCACCCCTTCGACCTGCTCTACCAGCTGGGCTTCCGGGTCACGGTCAACACCGACAACCGCCTGATGAGCAGCACCACCCTGACCCAGGAACTCGCGCTGCTCAGCGATGCGTTCGGCTACGACATCGACGACCTCGAGGTCTTCCAGCTCAACGCGGCGCAGGCCGCGTTCCTTCCGCTCGACGAACGCGAAGAGCTGGCGGACGCCATCGTCGCCGGTTTCGAAAGCGCCTGAGCGACTCGCGAAAGCCGACCCCCTACCCCGTGAAAGTTCCCATGCCCCTTCCGCCCCTGCCCCTCGAAGCCATCGCGATCGGCGTCCACGTCGACGACTGGCGCGGCGCGGTGGCCGCCGCCGGTGACGCCCTTGAGCGCTCCGGCGCCACCGCCCCCGAATACACGAAGCGCATGATCGCCGTCATCGAGGAATTCGGTGCCTACGTGGTCATCGCCCCCGGGCTGGCGCTCGCGCACGCCCGACCCGGACCCGATGTGCACACCGAGGGTCTCAGCATCGTGACCCTGGCCGACCCGGTCGCGTTCGGACATCCGCACAACGACCCGGTCAGTGTGGTGCTCGGGCTCGCCGTCACCAGCTCCGACGAGCACGTGCTGCTCGTGGCCGAGCTGGCCAACGTCTTCAACGACGCGCACGTCATCCCCTCGCTCGCCGCGGCCACGGATGCCGACGCCATCCGCGCCCTGCTCGGCGTGCCGACCGCAACAGAGGAGCCCTCATGAAGATCGTCGCACTCTGCGGGGTGGGAGTGGGAACCTCCGCCATCCTCAAAATCAACGCCGAGCGCGCGCTCAAACGCCTCGATATCGAAGCCTTCGTCACGGCCACCGACATCGCCGGGGTGAGCACGGTCGGGGCGGATGCCCAGGTCATCCTGACCTCGTCGGAGCTGGTCGACGCCATCGGCAAGACCAATGCCGATATCGTCGTAATCGACAACTACTTCGATGTGGACGAGCTCACCGCCAAGCTGGAGACCGCCCTGGGCTGACGCCCTCGCGGCGGTGCGCTGCAGCTGCGCCGTTACGCGCGAGGCACGCCACCCGCGCAACGGCGCAACACCCGCGCGCCGTGCGAACGGATGCTGCACCGCGTTTCGCGGGGCTACGCGATCAGGTCGCGCATGCCCCGGTCGAGCTCCGCGAGGGTTGCCTCGGCGGCGGCCCGGCGTTCGGCGACCGTGCCGACGGAACTGCTGGTGTCGAGGTAGACCTTGAGCTTGGGCTCGGTGCCGCTCGGGCGCACCATGACGCGGGAGCCGTCGGCCAGCCGGATGCGCAGCACGTCGCTGGGCGGCAGGCCGTTGAAGCCCCCGGAGAGGTCGTCGATGTGGTCGACGGCGATGCTGCCGACGAAGACCGGGGGTGTCTCGCGCAGCCGCGCCATGACCTGCTCGATCTCGGTCAGGTCGGTGACGCGCACCGAGATCTGGCCGGAGGCGAAGTGGCCGAAGCGTTCACTGAAACGGTCGAGGTGCTGGGCGAGGGTGACGCCCTCCGCCTTCAGATTGCTGACCAGGGAGAGCAGCGCCACGGCGGCGGAGATGCCGTCTTTGTCGCGCACGGTCTCGGGGTTAACGAGGTAGCCGAGGGCCTCCTCGAAGCCGAAGATCAGGTCGGGCGCGCGCGACACCCACTTGAAGCCGGTGAGGGTGTCGGTGAACCGCAGCCCGTAAGCCTTCGCCACGGCCTCCAGCGCCGGGGTGGAGACGATGGAGCACGCGAGGGTGCCGGTGGCGCCGCCGTCACCGGTGACGCTCGCGGCCAGTTCCGCGGCTCGCCAGCCGAGGATCGCCCCGACCTCGTTGCCGCTGAGGCGCCGGTACCCGTCGGGGGACCCCTCTTGCGGGATGGCGATCGCAAGGCGGTCGGCGTCGGGGTCGTTGGCGATGATCAGCTCGGCGCCGGTCTCACGGGCCGTCTCGTAGGCGAGGTCCATCGCACCGGGTTCTTCGGGGTTGGGGAAGGAGACCGTGGGGAAGGCGGCATCCGGGGCGATCTGGGCGTCGACGAGCGTGGGAAGGTCGAAGCCGGCGGCTTGAAGCACCCGGCGGGTGGTGTCCCAGCCGACGCCGTGCAGGGCCGTGTAAACCGTGTTGACCTGCGCGAGGGGCCGGCGGGCAAGACCTGCCGTCGCGTCGATGTAGGCCTGCACGATCGACTCGGGCGCCGTCTCGTAGGGTGCCCGGGGCAGGTCGGGAACCCGTTCCTCCGCGGCGACGCGCAGGATCTCGGCCGCGATCGCGGCGTCGTCGGGCGAAACGATCTGGGAGCCTTGGTTGGCGCCGCCCAGGTAGACCTTGTAGCCGTTGTCGTTGGGCGGGTTGTGCGAGGCGGTGACCATGATGCCCGCGCCGACGTCGAGGTGGCGCACAGCAAACGCGAGCACGGGGGTCGGTAGTAAACGGGGGAGCAGGATGGCGCGTACCCCTGCACCGGCCATGATCGCGGCCGAGTCAGTGGCGAAGACCTGCGAGTTTTTGCGCCCGTCATAGCCGATGACGACCGAGGGGACCCGGCCCGGGGCGGCGTTCTTCGTCAGGAACGCGGCGAGGCCGGCGGCTGCCTGGCAGACGAGTACGCGGTTCATCCGGTTGGAGCCTGCGGCGATGGCGCCGCGCAGACCCGCCGTGCCGAAGGCGAGGCGCTCGTCGAAGCGGGCGTGCAGCTCCGCGAGTGCGACGGCGTCGCCGTCGCCGGCCCCGCGCAGCAGGAGGCGCAGCTCGGCCTGGGTCTCGGGATCGGGGTCCTGGCTGAGCCAGGCATTGGCCACGGCGATCACGGTCGGCGTGGCAGCCGCGGCCGGAGCGGAGTCGGTGCCGGTCTCGCTGCCGCTCACGGCATCCGTGCTGGTGCCGGTGCCGGTGCCTGTGTCGTCGTCGGCGCCGATGGTGTTGATGACCATCGTGTCGGGCAGGACTGTTTCGGTGGCGCCGGTGCCGGTGGCGGCATCGGCACCGGCAGCGGACGCGGGAGCAGCGTCGGCGGCGGCGGAATGCCGGCCGGTGATCTGCGGGTCGGTATTGTCGAGGCTCACAGTGCGGCCACGATCCGGGCGAGGAGCGCGCTGATGACGGGCTCGGCGAGCTTTCCGGCCTCGAGCACCTCCGAGTGGCTGAGCGGGTCCTGCTGGATTCCGGCCGCGAGGTTGGTGATCAGCGACAGACCGAGGATCTCCATGCCCGACTGGCGGGCGGCGATCGCCTCGAGGGCGGTCGACATGCCGACGATGTGGCCGCCGATGACCTTGGCCATCTGCACCTCGGCCGGCGTCTCGTAGTGCGGGCCGCGGAACTGGCAGTACACGCCCTCGTCGAGCGATGGGTCGATGGTGCGGGCCAGGTCGCGCAGGCGGCGCGAGTAGAGGTCGGTCAGGTCGACGAACGTCGCGCCCTCGAGGGGCGAGTCGGCGGTGAGGTTGATATGGTCGCTGATCAGCACGGGGGTGCCGGCGTTCCAGGTCTCCCGGATGCCGCCGGCACCGTTGGTGAGGATCATGGTCGTCGCGCCGGTGGCGGCGGCGGTGCGCACGCTGTGCACGACCCGGCGCACGCCGTGGCCTTCGTAATAGTGCGTGCGGGCGCCGATGAGGAGGGCGCGCTTGCCGCTGGGCAGCAGCACCGAGCGCAGAGTGCCGGCGTGGCCGGCCAGGGCGGGTGCACTGAAACCGGTGATGTACTGCGCGTCGAGGGTGTGCGTGGTCTCGCCGATGAGATCGGCGGCCTTGCCCCATCCGCTGCCCAGGGTCAGGGCGATGTCGTGGCGGGCTACGCCCGTGGCTTCGGCGATTTCAGAAGCGGCGGTCCGTGCAACATCAAACGGATCGGTTTCTGGCGCGTCAAGCAAGTTATTGTCGGTCTTCAGCATCCCCCTACTCTAATTGCCCGCCGATTTCAGGACCGTTCCCTTGTTCAATTCGACGGAGATTTTGGGATTTCACGGCGAAAAAGGGGCCTGAACGTCAATTTTGGGCAGAATCTCCGTCGAATTGGTTCGTCGACGGGGGAGCGGAGCCCCGGGGTTTGGCGGCGGGCGCGCCGGGGCAGGAGAATATGAGCATGGCCTACGACTTCGAACGCAAGCAGCGCATCGCTATCCTCGGCGGAGGCCCCGGCGGGTACGAGGCCGCCCTGGCCGGCGCTCAGCAGGGCGCCGAGGTCACCCTGATCGAGCGTGTCGGCGTCGGCGGTTCGGCCGTGATCACGGACGTCGTCCCGTCCAAGTCCCTCATCGCGACGGCCGAGGCCACCAACTCGATCCACGACGCGACCGAGCTCGGCGTACAGCTGTTCGTGCGCGGCGAAAAAGGCAAGCCGGCCCGCCCCGAGGTGGCCATCAACCTCGCCGCGGTCAACAAGCGGCTCCTGGCCCTGGCCCGCCAGCAGTCCGAAGACATGAAGTCCACCCTGATGCGCGCCGGGGTCAACCTGGTGCACGGCCACGGCCGGCTGGACGGTACCAGCGGCGTGATCGTGTCCACGGCCGAAGACGGCTCCGGCACGGACTTCGACCGGATCGAGGCCGACACGATCGTCGTCTCCGTCGGGGCAACCCCGCGCATCCTGCCCACCGCGCTCCCCGACGGCGAGCGCATCCTCACCTGGACGCAGCTCTACAACCTGCGGGCCGTACCCGATCACCTCATCGTCGTGGGCTCCGGGGTGACCGGGGCCGAATTCGCCTCCGCCTACCGCGCCCTCGGTGCCAAGGTCACCCTGATTTCCAGCCGCGACCGCGTGCTGCCCGGTGAGGACGCCGACGCCGCGAACGTGGTCGAGAACGTATTCAAGCGCAACGGCATGGTCGTGCTCAGCAAGTCCCGCGCCGAGTCCGTCGTGCGCACGGTGGGTGGAGTGCTGGCCACGCTGGCCGACGGCCGAACCGTCGAGGGTAGCCACTGCCTGATCGCGGTCGGGTCCGTGCCGAACACGAAGGGCCTCGGCCTCGAGGAAGCGGACGTGCAGCTCACCGACTCCGGTCACATCCGGGTGAACCGGGTCGCGCGCACGTCGATGCCGAACATCTACGCGGCCGGGGACTGCACGACCGAGCTGCCGCTGGCATCCGTCGCCTCGATGATGGGCCGCACGGCCGTGTTCCACGCCATGGGCGACGCGGTCAACCCGATCGAGATTCGCAACGTCGCGGCCAACATCTTCACGCAGCCGGAGATCGCCACGGTCGGCTGGACCCAGAAGCAGATCGAGGACGGCCTCACTCGCGGCAGCATCTACAAGCTCCCGCTCGCTTCGAACCCTCGGGCCAAGATGATGGGCATCAAGGACGGCTTCGTGAAGCTGTTCGCCACCACCACCACCGGCACCGTCATCGGCGGCGTGATCGTGGCCCCTAAGGCCAGCGAACTGATCTTCCCGCTCGCCCTGGCCGTGGAGCACCGGCTCACCGTCGACGAGGTCGCACGAGCGTTCCCGGTCTACCCGTCGCTGACGCATTCGATCACGGATGCCGCCCGCGCCATGCACATCGTGCTCTGACGCCTTCGAGAGACACCACAAACGAAAGAAAAGACAACGCCCTCGTTCTTGGAACGAGGGCGTTGACGTGTCAGCCGGTGACGCGGGTCAGGCGTCCACGGCGTCCACGGCTTCCACGGCTTCCACGGCGTCCACGGCTTCAACGGCGTCCATGACGGCCATCAGCAGGAAGCCAGAGGCCACGGTCGCGCCGATGATCGCCCCCACGTTGCCGACGATGCCGTCCTTGTGGGCGGTCAGTGGTTGCTCCATCTTCATGGCCTCCAGCACCAGCAGCAGATCACCCTTGACGACGAGGTCGCCCTCGGCCACGGCCAGCTTCACGATGGTCGCCTGCATCGGGGCGTGTACGGCGTCGCCGGTGGCCGAGCTGACGGAGGGGGAGCCGCCGCGCCGACGGGGTGCCGGGCCGGCCGTGTTCTCGGAGGCGGCGCCGGGCAGCAGGCGGACCGGCAGACTGACCTCGATCCGTCGCCCCTCCACCTCGACGACGACGTTGTGGCGCTTAGCGGGGCCGGTCAGCACTTCCGGCGAGCCGTTCCACGGCTCGATGTCGTTGACGAACTCGGTTTCGATCCACCGGGTGAAGATCGTGAACGGCTCACCGTCGGCGGGGGCGAACGCGGGGTCGCGCACGATCCGGCGGTGGAACGGCAGCACGGTGGGGAGACCCGCGACCTCGAACTCGTCCAGGGCCCGGCGGGAACGCTCGAGCGCTTCCTCGCGGGTGGCGCCGGTGACGATGAGCTTTGCGAGAAGGGAGTCGAACGAACCCGAGATGACGTCGCCGGCGGTGACGCCGCTGTCCACGCGCACCCCGGGGCCCCCGGAGGGCTTGAAGACGTGCACGGGGCCGGGGGCCGGCATGAAGCCGCGGCCGGCATCCTCGCCGTTGATGCGGAACTCGAAGGAGTGTCCGATCGGCTCCGGGTCGGGGTAGTCGAGGCGACCGCCCTCAGCCAGGCGGAACTGCTCGCGCACCAAATCGATTCCGGTCACTTCCTCGGACACGGGATGCTCGACCTGCAGCCGGGTGTTGACCTCCAGGAACGAGACGGTGCCGTCCTGGCCGATCAGGAACTCGCAGGTGCCGGCGCCCACGTAGCCGACCTCGGCGAGGATCGCCTTGGACGCGCGATACATCTCGTTACGCTGCGCGTCGGTCAGGAACGGCGCGGGGGCCTCCTCGACCAGCTTCTGGTGGCGGCGCTGCAGGGAACAATCGCGGGTGGAGACGACGACGACCGTGCCGGATGCGTCGGCGAGGCACTGGGTCTCGACGTGGCGCGGCTTGTCCAGGTACTTTTCGACGAAGCATTCGCCGCGACCGAACGCGGCAATGGCCTCGCGGGTGGCGGAGTCGAAGAGCTCGGGCACCTCCTCGCGGGTGCGGGCGACCTTGAGGCCGCGACCGCCGCCGCCGAAGGCCGCCTTGATCGCAACCGGCAGGCCGTGGAGGTCGACGAAATCGAGCACCTCCGCGGCATCCGCCACCGGGTTGAGGGTGCCGGGCGCCATCGGCGCATGCACCTTCTCGGCGACGTGCCGTGCGGAGACCTTGTCGCCGAGCTTCTCGATGGCGTCGGGGGAGGGGCCGATCCAAATCAGGCCGGCCCCGATCACGGCGCGGGCGAAGTCGGCGTTCTCGGCGAGGAACCCGTAGCCGGGGTGCACGGCATCGGCGCCGGACCGTCGGGCCACGGAGAGCAGCTTTTCGATGACGAGGTAGGTGTCGGCGCTCGTGGTTCCGTCGAGACCGTAGGCCTCGTCGGCCAGATGCGAATGCATCGAGTCGCGATCCTGGTCAGCGTAGACGGCAACCGAGGCAATGCCGCTGTCTTTTGCGGCTCGGACCACCCGGACGGCGATTTCGCCCCGGTTTGCGATGAGGACCTTCGTTATTGGGGGCACAGTGCCCTAGCTTATGGGGCAGAGCGACCGGGTTTTTGGTTCTCTCCCACAAAAAGAGGCCGGAGAAAGGTGCGGATGCCTACAAACAACCTCGAAAACCAGCAATCTGTCAGTTGTCGGTGCGGTTCCACAGGCTCGGCCACGCGTGCCCGAGACCGGTCACCAGCCGGCGCAGCGTCGGCAGCGAGAGCCCGACGACGGTGGACGGATCCCCGCTGATGTGGGTGATGAACGGCGCCCCTAGGCTGTCGATGGTGAAGGCCCCGGCCACGAGCAGAGGCTCGCCGGTGGCGATATAGGCGTCCAGCTCCGCATCCTCGATGTCGTCGGCGAAGGTGACGTCCGCGACGGCGACGGCGCCGACACCGCGCCCGGCCACGCCGGCCGAGTGGTCGATCAGCCAATGGCCCGAATACAGCTGCCCGGTTCGGCCGCGCTGCAGGTGCCAGCGTTCGCGCGCCTTCTCGGCGGTGTGCGGCTTGCCGTAGATGACGTCGTCGATCACGAAGACCGAGTCGCCGCCGAGCACGAGGCCGTCGGTGATGTCGCCGCTGTCGGTCAACACGCGGGACACGGCCTCCGCCTTGGCCCGCGCCAGCAGCTCCACGACCCGGTGGGGAGTCAGCGGTCCGCCGCCCGACCGGGCCGCGTCGGCGGCGACCACGTCCTCGTCGACGTCGGGCGCAACTGTGACAGGTTCGATCCCCGCGGTGCGCAGCAGCATAAGCCGGGCCGGAGACGTGGACGCCAGGTACAAGCGCATGGGTTTCCTTCGGTGGGGGTGCACGCGGTGTGGGATCATCGAAGGATGGGCTCCAGCAATGACATTCAGGCAGATTCGAACGGGCACTCCGCAGAAGTGGGCACGGAACTCGAACTTGACGTCACCAACGTAGCCCACGGCGGCATCTTCATCGCCCGGCACGAGGGCCGCGTGGTCTTCGTGAGTGACACACTGCCGGGGGAGCGCGTGCGCGCCCGGCTGACCTCGGCCAGCCACAAAAGCTTCTGGCGGGCGGAGACCGTCGAAGTGCTCACCCCGGCACCGGAGCGTCAGCCGCACATTTGGGCCGCTGCCGCCCTCGACCGCGACCCCGTCGACCGCGCCGGCGGCGCCGAGTTCGGCCACATCGAGCTCGGTTTCCAGCGCGAGCTGAAGCGCCAGGTTTTGGCTGACGCCTTGAAACGGATGGCCGGTATCGAGTCCGAGGTCATGGTCGAGCCGGTCCCGGTCGGCCCCAACGCCTCGCCCGGCGACGCCGCCGACGGCACCGGCTGGCGCACGCGCGTGCGCCTGCACGTGGACGAGGACGGCTCTGTCGGCCCTTATGCCGCCCGCTCGCACCGGGTGATCCCGGTCGGCGACCTGCCGCTGGCCGACCGCCTGCTCGAGGCGGCCGCACCGCTGGACAAAATGTTTCCCGGCGCCGCATCCGTCGACATCGTCGCCCCGAGCCTGGGCACCGTGCAGATCCTGGTGGCGGAGCAGGACGACAAGGGCCGGCGCCGGCACACCCCGAAAACGCTGATCCGCGAGGTTGTGGGCGAGCGCGAGTTCCGCCTCGACGCCGCTGGGTTCTGGCAGGTGCACACCAGCGCCGCCGAGACCCTCTACCGCGCGGTGCAGGACATCATCGACGCGGACGCCTTCGACCCCCGGGCCGCGAACCTGGACCTCTACGGCGGGGTCGGCCTGCTCGCCGCCGCCGTGGGCGACCGGTTCGGCAGCGTGGTGCGCATGACCAGCGTCGAGAGCGACCCGCAGGCCACGGACTTCGCGGCTGAGAACCTCGCCGAATGGGTGGGGGCCAGCGTGCAGACCTCCCGCGTCGACCGGTTCCTGAACGCGCTCGTGCGCGATTCGAGCGCCGCCGAGAAGGCTCGCCAGTCGGCCGCCACGGTGATCCTCGACCCGCCACGCTCCGGCGCCGGCAAGGAGGTCATCGACCTGCTCGGCGCCGTGGAACCGGCCCAGATCGTCTACGTGGCCTGTGACCCCGTCGCCCTGGCCCGCGACATCGCCCTCCTCGCCGGTCACGGGTACATCCTGCGCCGGCTGCGTGCCTTCGACCTGTTCCCCAATACCCACCATGTCGAAGCCGTCGCGCTCCTGTCCCGGTAGCTATCGTTGACCTGTACGACAACGTGAGGATGTAGGAACCGTGAACCAGCCAGCAACACCTCTCCCCTCGGCCCCGGGAATTCCCGGCGCCCTCGAACTCGGCCATCCCGTGCGGGTGGGCATCGCCGACGATCACGAGTCGGTGCGCCTGGGCATCAAGGCGGCCTGTGAGAACGTCGGCTACGAGGTCGTCTTCACCGCGCCCACCGTGCAGGAGCTCGTGAACGGCATCGACGGCCGCGCCGTAGACGTCATCGTGTTGGATCTGTCGCTGGGCGATGGATCCCGCGTCACCGACAATGTGCACCGTGCCCGGAGCACGGGCGCGTCGGTCCTCGTGCACAGCATCGCCGATCGGGTCGCCCTGGTGCGCGAGGCGCTCGCCGCGGGCGCGGCCGGCGTCATCCCCAAATCGTCCCCCACCACCACGGTCATGGCGGCCGTCGCATCCGTGGCCCGCGGCGACGTTCTCAACAACCTCGAGTGGGCCACGGCCATCGACGCCGACCGCGACTTCGCCAAGGCCCAGCTCGGCCGGCGCGAACGTGACGTGCTGCACCTCTACGCGTCGGGGCTCCCCCTCAAAATGGTGGCGATGCAGCTTGGCATCGCGCACTCGACCGCCCGTGAGTACCTCGACCGGATCCGGGTGAAATACGTGGAGGTCGGCCGTCCGGCACCCACCAAGGTGGACCTGCTCCGGCGCGCCGTCGAAGACGGAATCCTGCCGGGCCTCGACCCGGATGGCGGAGATGCCCGCGGGTAAGCCCGCGGGCTCCGGCCCTCTGGGCTCCACCGCGGCGCACTCGGACGCCGAGCTGCTCGATTCCGACCCGATCGTGGGGCCCAAACAGCCGCGCAACCCGATCAGCCGCACCCGGATCGAAGTCGTGGCCTCGCGTTCCGTCGCCGGCGTCGGCGTGGTCTTCGCCCTCCAGGCGATGCCGATCATGCTCGCGCAGGCCCCGGTGCGGGTGCCGGTGATGGGTTTGCTCGCGCCGCTGCTGCTCGGTCTGTCGCTGGCGGCGGTCGTGGTGGCCGCCGTGACCAAGGTCGGGGTGCGGGCATCCGCCGGAACCGTGGCGATGCTCTATCTGGCGGCGCTGCTGGCTTGGCCCATGCTGATGCGTGACCCCGCGGCCGTGCTCGACGGCAAACCGTGGCTCTGGTACATGTGCACCATCGCAACGGCCTGCGCCGCTCTGGCCTTCCCGGTGTTCTGGGCCGTCATCTACACGGTGGTCGTGCCGATCGTCTACGGCGTGGTGCGGTCGACACCGTCCGGCGGCGACGCCGATGTTCTTCTGTCGTCTCTGGACACGGTCTACGCGATAATCCTCGGCCAGGTCATCCTGATCATCATCTTCATGCTGCGGCAGACGGCCCTCGCGGTCGACAACGCGCAGACCAACGCGCTGCACCAGTATGGGAACGCCGTGCGGCAGCACGCGACGGAGGTCGAGCGCGTGCAGGTCGACTCGATCGTGCACGACAGCGTGCTGGCCACGTTCCTCGCCGCCGCCGCGGCCGGCAGCCCGAAGGCGGCCGAGCTGGCCTCCGGCATGGCCTCTGATGCCCTCACCCGGCTCAACGACGCCGCCATCGTGCCTGCCGGTGACGACAGCACGGTTGCCTTCAGCGAGCTCAGTGCGCAGATCCGGGCCGCCGCCGACCGGCTGCCGGTGCCGTTCACCGTCGACGAGTGCGAGATCGACGGGTTGCGCCTCCCGGTCCACGCGAGCGAGGCGATTCTCGCCGCGAGCGTGCAAGCCATGGTGAACAGCGCCCAGCATGCCGGCACGCCGAGCTTCGAGCCCGACCGCGCCCTCACGATGAGCGGGAACGCCCGGGGGGGCTGCACCATCACGATCGCCGACACCGGCGTGGGCTTCGACCCAGAGCTTGTGCCGGCGGAACGGCTCGGACTGCGCATCTCGATCCAGGACCGGGTGGCCAGCGCCGGCGGATCCGTGCGCGTGCGCGCCGGGGTGGGCCGCGGAACGACGATCACCATCGAGTGGCCGACGGCCCAGAAAGGACGTCCCGAGTGATCACCGTTCCGCGCGGACTCGTGCTCTCCCTGGCCGCAATGTTCTCCGCCTACCACATCGTGCTCGGCTTCTACTCGCTGGGCCAACCGCGCAGCCCGGTGCCGGCGATCCTGGCGCTGCTCGTCTACGGTGTGGCGACCGTGCTCAGCCTCTGGCCGACGAGCCCGATGCGGATGCCGGTGTGGCTGGCGTTCTTCAACGTCGCTGTTTGTGCGATGCTGCCGCTGCTCGTGGGGAGCCAGCTCGACGGCTCCGTCGACAACGGCTACGCCACCTGGAATGTCGCGGCCGTGGGCACCCTGATGACTATTACCGCCACCCGCCGGCGCCCAGGCCTGGCCTGGGTCGGCGCCGCGACGCTGGTCGTGCACACGATTTTCTGGGCTGGCCCGGCTGCCCTGGGCTCCATGGGCGTCATCGGCAGTGTGGTCTGGGTCGCGGTCGCGGTCATCCTGGCGCGGGCGCTGGCCAAGGCAGGCCGCGACGCCCGGCAGTACGCCCTGGCCGAGCAGGAGGCCACCGAGTGGCAGGCCGCCCAGGACGCGCACCTCTACGAGCGCCAGGTTCGGCTCGCCCAGACCATCCGGCTTGCGGCCCCGATGCTGCGCCGGATCATCGACCAGGGCGGGGTGCTGAACGACGAGCAGCGTCAGGAGTCCCGCTACCTGGAGGCGGCTGTGCGGGACGAGATCCGCGGACGGAAGCTGCTCAATGACGCCGTGCGTGACGCGATCATGGCCGCGCGTCGCCGCGGCGCCATCGTCACCCTGCTCGACGAGGGCAGTATCGACGACATCCGCGGCGCGGAGCTGGAATCGGTGCTCAACACTCTGGCGACCGCGATCGACTCCACCCTGGCGGACACGATCATCGCCCGGACCGCCGGCGACGGGTCCGCGACCGCGGTCACCGTGGTGGGTCTCAGCAGCGCAGACGCGAAGCTGATCGCCCTCGGCCAGGAGTCACCGGAGCCTGAGGTGCACCTGTGGCTGGAGATCCCGCGCAACCCGGTCCTGACGTCCTCCGGCCCGGGCTAGCTGGTCAGCACGCGGAACACCGTGCGCCGACGGCGCACCAATTCGACGGAGATTTTCGTCTGCAACCACTTTTTCGGAGTGTTTGGGGCCGTTTCCCTCAAAATCTCCGTCGAATTCGTTCGAGACGGGGTTACGCCCGGGCCACGCCGGCAAATGCGAAAGGGACCAACCGTGGTTGATCCCTTTCGACTTTCGTGCCAGGGCGACAACCCGAATGTCACCCTGACGCGCCCCCAAAACCCGACTGCTTACCCTAGTCGACGGGCTTTAGTCGTGAACTCTTAAGAGCATCACCGAGCACTGCCAATACTGGTCGAACCGGTTCGGTAAAAAAAGTCGGCATTTAGGGGGACCGGGAGCCCCCGACGGTTGGGAACCGAAGGGTCAGGCCGAGAATCCGCGCCAGCGGCCTGCGCCGGGGGTCAGAGCCACCCGGACACTGCGCTGGCTGCGCTGCCACGCGCTCTGGCCGCGCACCGGCGCCTGGCGCAGGTTGTCGCCCTCCTCGCGCACCAGGCCGTGCAGCACGGCCGACACGGCGGCCGCCTCGGTGGGGGAGACGCCGCGGGCCAGGAAACGCAGCCCGGGCACCGGGGGAACCTCGGGCGACGCAGACTCGGTCTCCTCGGCTGAGCTCGGGGCGCTCGGGGCGCTCGTAACATTCGATGAATCGGTCATAGCACCCGCCTACAGCGGAATGTTCCCGTGCTTCTTGGGCGGCAGACTCGCTCGCTTGGTGCGCAGGGCGCGCAGGGCTTTGGTCACCGCGACGCGGGTCGTGGCCGGCTCGATGATGCCGTCCAGTTCGCCGCGCTCGGCCGCCAGGAACGGACTCGCCACGTTGTAGGTGTACTCGTTGGCCAGCCGGGTGCGCACGGCGGCAACATCCTCCTCGGCTGCTTCGGCCTTCTTGATCTCGGCACGGTACAGGATGTTCACGGCGCCTTGGCCGCCCATCACGGCGATCTCCGCGGTCGGCCAGGCCAGGTTGATGTCCGCGCCGAGCTGCTTGGAGCCCATCACGATGTACGCGCCGCCGTAGGCCTTGCGCAGGATGACGGTGACCAGAGGCACTGTCGCCTCCGCGTAGGCGTAAAGCAGCTTGGCGCCGCGGCGGATGATTCCGGTCCACTCCTGGTCGGTGCCGGGAAGGAAGCCAGGCACGTCGACCAGGGTGAGGATCGGAATCGAGAACGCGTCGCAGAAACGCACGAACCGGGCGGCCTTCTCGCCGGCCGGAATGTTCAGCGTGCCGGCCATGGCGTTGGGCTGGTTGGCGACGATGCCGATCGAGCGTCCCTCGACGCGGGCGAAGCCGACGACGATGTTCGGGGCGAACAACGGCTGCGTCTCGAGGAAGTCGCCGTGGTCGACGATGTGCTCGATCACGGTCTTCACGTCGTAAGGCTGGTGCGCGGAATCGGGGATGATCGTGTTCAAGCCCCGGTCGCCATCCGTCGTCTCGAGCTCGATGTCGCTGTCGAAGACGGGCAGGTCGGCCAGGTTGTTGTCCGGCAGGAAGCTGAGCAGGGTGCGGGCGTAGTCGAGGGCGTCGGGCTCGTCGCTGGCCAGGTAGTGCGCCACACCGGAGATCGTGTTGTGCGTGAGCGCGCCGCCGAGCTCTTCCATGCCGACGTCTTCGCCCGTGACGGTCTTGATCACGTCGGGGCCGGTGACGAACATCTGGCTGGTCTTGTCGACCATGATCACGAAGTCGGTCAGGGCAGGGGAGTAGACGGCGCCGCCGGCGGCGGGGCCGCAGATGATCGAGATCTGCGGGATGACGCCTGACGCGGCCGTGTTCCGGCGGAAGATCTCGCCGTACTTGCCGAGGGCGACGACGCCCTCCTGGATGCGCGCTCCGCCGGAGTCGAGGATGCCGATGATGGGCACCCCGGTCTTGAGGGCAAGGTCCATCACCTTGATGATCTTCTCGCCGGCAACCTCGCCGAGCGAGCCGCCGAAGATGGTGAAGTCCTGCGAGTAGACGCAGACCTGGCGGCCGTGGATGGTGCCGGTGCCCGTGACGACCGCGTCGCCGTAGGGCCGCTTCTTCTCCATGCCGAATGCGTGCGTGCGGTGCCGCACGAACTCGTCGATCTCGACGAAGGAGCCCTGGTCGAGCAGCAGGTCGATGCGTTCCCGCGCGGTCATCTTGCCTTTGGCGTGCTGTTTCTCGATCGCGGCCTCGCCGCTGGCGGTCACGGCTTCGTGATAGCGCAGCTTGAGGTCGGCGAGCTTTCCAGCCGTCGTGTACAGGTCGGGGCCCGCAAGGGGCGAGTTCTCAGTCACGCGGTTCACTCTACCGGCCAGCCCCTGCTCCCGATCGTTGACGATTGTCTACAAAAACCGGCCGGTTTGCTGGTCGGGTGCGTCTGCCTTCCTGTGGCCAACTCCTGAGGATTGGCGGATTCGGGCCGGAATTGTGCCATTTGCGCTCGTATTCGCCAGAATTACAGGAGTTAGCCACAGGGAGAGAGAACCAGATGGAGTTTCCGCTCAGCCGCGAGGTCGTGCCGCGTTTCGAGTACCTGCCCGAGACCGGGTCGACGAACGACGTGCTCGTCGCCCACACTGCGGGCGAGGATGCCGCAGCCTGGCCCGACCTGTCGACGGTCGTCACCGACAACCAGACTCGCGGTCGCGGCCGACTGGGTCGCACCTGGCTCGCCCCCACCGGAAAGTCGCTCGCCATCTCGGTGCTGCTCCGCCCGAGGGCCTCGGCCGCCCCGCTCCCGATCGACCACTTCGGCTGGTTCCCCCTGCTCGCCGGAGCCGCGATGACCCGGGCCGTGCGCGCGGTCGTCGAGGCGAGCCTGGCAGCCCGGGTGGACGAACCCGGCGAGGAGGCGCCCCGACACGAGGTCACCCTGAAATGGCCCAACGACGTGCTGATCGACGGTTACAAGGTGTCGGGCATCCTCTCGGAGCTGCTGCCCGGCGCGCAGGGGCTGGTTATCGGCGCCGGCCTGAACGTGTCCCTCGACGAGCACGACCTGCCCACGCTCACCTCGACGTCGCTGCTGCTGGTGACCGGTTCGGCCCCCGATCCGGATGCCGTGCTCGCCCGCTACCTCACCGAACTGCGGCAGCTCACCCGGGCCTTCCTCGACGCGGAGGGCGACCCGGTCCAAAGCGGGCTTTTGCGCGCGGTGACCGAAGCGTGCGGCACACTCGGCGGGGTCGTGCGGGTGGAACTGCCCGGTGGCACCGACCTGGTCGGCACCGCGATTGCGCTCGACCGGAGCGGCCGGCTCATCGTCGAAGACCAGGCGAGCGGCGAATTGCAGGCTGTCGCCGCCGGGGATGTCACCCACCTGCGGTATTAATAGATTATGACAAAGACAGCGGGCTTCGCGGCGGCGGAGGTGCTTCCCCCGGCCGAGTCGGTCGTGGCCGGGCTCCGGCCGCACGCCCGAATCCTGTTCTGGCCCACCCTGGCGCTGCTGGCCATTTCCGCGGCCACCGGGTACTTCTACGGTTCCCTGCCGGAGCCGTGGCAGAATATCGCGCTGCTGGCTGCCGCGGCCGCCCTCGTGCTGCTGCTCTGGCTACTGCCGCTGATGTCGTGGCTGAACAACCGCTACACGATCACCACCCGGCGCATCATCTTCCGGCACGGATTCTTCGTGCGCACCCGCCAGGAATTGCTGCACAGCCGCGGCTACGACGTGACGGTGCGCCAGAACTGGCTGCAGTCGCTGGCCCACTCGGGTGACGTTCTGATCAACGCCGGGCTGGAGCATCCGCTCGTCTTGAAAGACGTGCCCAACGCCACCCTGGTGCAACAGGTGTTGCACGACCTGATGGAGTCCTCGCATACCTTGATGGGCTTGCGCCGCCAGGAACAGTCAGCACTCGCCGACGAGACCGCGCGCTGGGGCTCCCGCTAGGCAGCCAGCGCCCGCTCCGAGTCGGCCGTCGCCGCGCGCCGCGGGGAGAACACCCAGTGCCGGTAGAGCACGAAACGGAAGGCCGAGCCCAGCCCCAGCCCGATCACGTTCGACGAGATGTTGTCGGCGAGCAGGCTGGTGTAGCCGAGCCCGTAGCGGCTGACCCAGAGGCAGACGAGGCCGATGGCCATGCC
Source organism: Cryobacterium sp. TMT2-17-1 (assembly GCF_004402765.1). Classification (NCBI taxonomy): domain Bacteria; kingdom Bacillati; phylum Actinomycetota; class Actinomycetes; order Micrococcales; family Microbacteriaceae; genus Cryobacterium; species Cryobacterium sp. TMT2-17-1. Next base: position 63,011 of record NZ_SOGC01000039.1, on the reverse strand, counting down.
GACGAGACTGACCGCGAAGAACTCGGCCGCCTCGCGCAACGTGCGCGACTGGCGGTTGGCCCCGAAGGTCCAGAAGTGGTTGCCGATCCAGTTCACAATGATGGCCAGCGTGGTCGACACGACCTTGGCGTAGATCGGTCCGGACTCCACCACGGCGGGGTCGAAGACCGTGGTGCGCAGCAGGTTGAAGACCGTGAAGTCCACGACGAAACCGACGAGGCCGACAGCCCCGAACTTGCCGAGTTGGTGGGCGAAGGCCAGAAGCCGTGCTGACCGGCGCTGTGTACTCGGCATGCATCCCTCCGGATGATGGGCAAAGATAGAGGTCGAGAACCCGAGTCTACGGCGAGGTCCAGCCTGCAGCCTGAGAGAACCCGTACCGGCAATGACCGGTACCAAGGAATTGGTGGAGCGATGAACACGACTGTGGGCGTTATCGGCGGCGGCCAGTTGGCCAGGATGATGATTCCGGCGGCCGTCAACCTGGGCATCCGGATCCGGGTGCTGGCCGAGAACGAGGGTATGTCGGCCGACCTGGCCGCGGTGCAGGTGGGCGACTACCGCGACCGAGACGTGGTGCTGGCCTTCGCCGACACCGTCGACGTCGTCACGTTCGACCACGAGCACGTGCCGCAGGGGATCCTGCGCGAGCTCGTGGCCAGGGGCGTGGCCGTGCACCCGGGCCCCGACGCGCTGCTCTTCGCCCAGGACAAGCTGTTGATGCGTCAGCGCCTGAGTGAGCTGGGTCTGCCCGTGCCCGACTGGGCGCGGGTCGAGAACGCCGCTGAGTTGGGCGCGTTCCTGGCCGCGCACAACAGTCGCGGGGTCGTCAAGACGGCCCGCGGCGGCTACGACGGCAAGGGCGTTCGGCTGGTCACCCACGAGCACGAGGCCGACGACTGGTTCGCCGCGCTCGCCGAAGACGGCAACGACGGCGCCCTCCTGGTGGAGGAGCTGGTCGAGTTCCGTCGCGAGCTCGCCCAGTTGGTCGCGCGACGCCCGTCCGGCCAGATCGCGCTCTGGCCCGTGGTGGAGACCGTGCAGCAGGGCGGCGTCTGCGCCGAGGTCATCGCGCCCGCACCCCAGTCCGAGGGCAGGCTGGCCCGGGCCGCCGCCGACATCGCCGTGCGCATCGCCGAGGGCATCGGCGCCACCGGCATGCTGGCCGTCGAACTGTTCGAGACGACGGATGAGCGCATCCTGGTCAACGAGTTGGCGATGCGCCCACACAACAGCGGCCACTGGTCGATCGAGGGGTCGACGACGAGCCAGTTCGAGCAGCACCTGCGCGCCGTGCTCGACCTTCCCCTCGGGGCGACCGACGTCAGGGACCCGTGGACGGTCATGGTCAACATCCTCGGCGGGCCGGCGTCGGAGCCCCTGTCCGCGCGCTACCCGACCGCGTTCGAGGCCTACCCGGCCGCCAAGGTGCACACCTACGGCAAGGACCCCCGGCCGGGGCGCAAGGTCGGCCACGTGACCGTCGGTGGGGACGATTTGGACCTCGTCGCGTACCAGGCGCGGGCCGCAGCGGCAGTTTTTCAGGACTGACCAAATAGGATCGACTGCGTGACAGACAACCCTGAGCTCGAGACCGCCCCGCGCGAAACCGCCCTGGTGCCGCTGGTCGGCGTCGTGATGGGCTCCGATTCCGACTGGCCGGTGATGAGCGACGCGGCGCAACTCCTGCGCGACTTCGACGTTCCCTTCGAGGTGCAGGTCGTTTCCGCGCACCGCACCCCGGAGAAGATGATCGCCTACGGCCAGAGCGCCCATGCGCGCGGCATCCGGGTGATCATCGCCGGCGCCGGCGGCGCCGCCCACCTGCCCGGCATGCTCGCGGCCGTGACCACCCTGCCGGTGGTGGGCGTGCCCGTTCCGCTGGGTCGGCTCGACGGCCTGGACTCGCTCCTGTCGATCGTGCAGATGCCGGCCGGGGTGCCCGTGGCCACCGTCTCCATCGGCGGAGCACGCAACGCCGGCCTGATCGCCGTCAAGGTCCTCGCCATCGCCGACGACTCCCTGCGGGTCAAGCTGCTCGGCTATCGGGAGATGCTCGCCGCACAAGTCGAGCAGAAGAACCTGGACCTCCAAGCAAAACTATGATCAGTGCACGCACGCCGATCCGGCATCCGGATCTCGGGTCCGCCCCGATCATGACCAAACGGGCCTGGTGGCTCGTCGTGCTCAACTTCGTGCTGCCCGGCTCCGCGCAGGTGCTGGCCGGCAACCGTCGGCTCGGCCGGTTCGGCCTCGGCATGACGCTCACGCTGCTCGCCCTCGCGGTGGTCGTGGGGGTCGTCTACACTCTCTGGCCTGCCGTCGCTCTGACCGTGTTCACCAACTCGATCGGCCTGTGGGCGGCCGCCCTGCTGCTGGCCTTCTCCGGTGTGGTCTGGCTGATCCTGTCCCTGGACACGCTGCGCCTCGTGCGCCTCGTGCGCGCCACCCCCAAGGCCCGCCCGATCATCGCCGGGCTCGCGACGGTGCTGATGGTGGGCGTGGTCGGCACGGCCGGGTACGGCGCGTACGTGGCCACGACGGCCAGCGGGTTCCTCTCCTCGGTCTTCGTGGCAGGCCCGACGGAGCCGCCCTCCGACGGCCGCTACAACATCCTGCTGCTCGGCGGCGACGCCGGCCCCGACCGTGAGGGTCTACGCCCCGACAGCATCTCCGTGGTCAGCATCGATGCGGAGACCGGCCAGGCCAGCATGATCGGCTTGCCGCGCAACCTGGAGGACGTGCCGTTCTCTGCGGGGCCACTCGCCGACCTGTACCCGGAAGGGTACGGATCGATCGACGGCTGTGAGGTCTCCGCGTGCATGCTGAACTCGATCTACACCGAGGTGGAGGTGAAGAGTCCGGAGATGTACCCGGATGCTGTCGGCAGCGGCAGCGAACCGGGCATCGAAGGCATGCGCGACGCGGCCCAGGGCGTGACCGGGCTGACGATCCAGTACTACGTATTGATCGACATGCAGGGATTCTCCGACCTCGTCGACGCGCTCGGCGGAGTCGACATCAACGTCGACCACCGTGTCCCCGTGCATACCGACGAGACCTTCACCGAGGTTGCCTTCTGGTTCGAGCCCGGCAGGCAGCACATGGACGGGTACCACGCCCTCTGGTACGCGCGCTCACGCCATGACACGAGCGACTACGACCGGATGGTGCGGCAGCGGCAGGTGCAGGAGGCGATCCTGCAGCAGGCGAGCCCCGCCAACGTGCTGACGAAGTTCCAGGCGGTTGCATCGGCCGGCAGCCAGGTCGTGAAGACCGACATCCCTCAGGGCATGCTCGGCTATTTCACGCACCTGGCGTCGAAGACGAAGGCGCTGCCGATCCAGTCCGTCGAGTTGGTGCCGGAAAACGACGTCGACCCGGAGGATCCCGATTACGACGTCATCCGCAGCCTGATCGAAGCCGCCCTGGTTCCGCCGCCCACGGCGGAACCGGCCCCGTAGGGCCGGTTGGGTCCAGGGTCGGTCGAACGGCCCCGGATTCGGTGGTGCTGTTACAGGTCCGCGTGCAGCAGCCAGATGCGCTCGGCGGAATCGCGCCAGGTGAAGGCCTGGGCTCGATCGCTACCGAAGATGCGCAGCCGGTTTGCGAGAGTGGTGTCGCTCAGCACCTGGGTGACGGCCGCAGCCAGTCGCTCGGGGTACCCGGATGCATCCTCACGCTCGACGACCAGCCCCGCGTCGCCGGCGGCCTCGACCAGGGCCGGGGCGTCCGAATGCACGACCGGGGTGCCCAGGTAAAACGCCTGGATCATCGGCCCGGCGAAGCCTTCTTCCCGGCTGGGGTAGACGAACACGGCCGCCCGGGAGATGACCACGGCCAACTCTTCGTCGGTCAGCCCGTTCAGGGCGCGCACCCGGCCCCACGGGAGGCCGGCCTCGTCGGCGACGGATGCCACGTCGAGCTCACCCCAGGCGGCCGGTCCCAGAACGATCAGCGGGAGATCCGGCGCTCCCGGCAGGCCCAGGGCGGTGATCAGCGCCGTGATGGCCTTCCGCGGCTCGAGCGTGCCGACGGTGACGATGTACTCGTTCGGCAACGCCAGGCGTTCCGCGATGCTCTCCGTCGCGGAGGAGTTCGACGGAAGGCGGAGGCCGCTGCCGATTCCGCCGCCGATCACCCGCACGCGGTCGCCGAGGTCGACGATGTTCGCGAGCTGGTGGGCCACGGCGTGGCTGGGGACCACGATCGCATCCGCGTGTTTGCGGGCGCGTTTGACCATGACCTTCGTCCAGGCGACGGTCGCCGGAGTGAGCGCCTCCGGATGCGTCCAGGCCAGCACGTCGTGAATGGTGACGGTCACCTGGGTGCCGTCGTTGACGATGCTGTGCTTGCGCAGGGGCGCCAGCAGGGAGGGGGCATGGATCATGCCCGACCCGGAACTGTTGGCGATGCCCAGTTGCCAGGCCGCCGTGAGCTCGCGCCGCGGCAACGTGGTCTTGTGCAGACTGCCCAGACCCGGCAGGGACGTTTCGACCCTGGCGTAGTGCTCGGCCGACGATGACGACACGATTCCTTCGACGTCGCAACCGGCCGGCGCCGCCGCGATCAGGGCCCGGGTCAGCTCTTCGGTGTAACGCCCGATGCCACCCGGGACCGGTGCAATCATCTGGTCCAGGACGACTCTCAGTGTGGTCATTGGTCCGCGAAGATCCCCTGCTCGGCCGCCGCGGCCAGAGCCTCGCGCCAGTCGCGAATGGGGGACAGCCCGGCGGCAGCCCAGGCATCGTGGCCGAGCACCGAATACGAGGGCCGGGGGGCCGGGCGCACGAACTGCGAACTGTCGGTCGGAGTGACCCGTTCAGGGTCAAGGCCGGCCGTGGCGAAGACGGCCTGGGCGAAGCCGAACCAGCTCGTCACGCCGGAGCTGGTCCCGTGGTAGATGCCGGCGGGCGCGTCGGAATCGAGCAGGGTGACGATCTGCGCGGCCAGGTCGGCGGTCCAGGTTGGCTGACCGACCTGGTCGTCGACGACGCTGAGGGTGTCGCGGGCTGCAGCCAGCTTCAGCATGGTCTTGGGGAAGTTCGGGCCGTGTTGGCCGTAGAGCCAGGCCGTGCGCACGATGTAGCTGCCCGCCGGGTGTTCCTGCATTACGAACGCCTCGCCGGCGGCCTTGGTGCGGCCGTAGGCGGAGATCGGGTCGATCTCGGTGTCCTCCGCGTAGGGTGCGGTGGCGCTGCCGTCGAACACGTAGTCGGTGGAGATCTGCACGAGCTTCGCCCCGGTGGCGGATGCGGCCAGCGCCAGGTTGTGGGGGCCGGTCGCGTTGATCGCGTACGCGGCATCCTCATTCGTCTCGGCGTCGTCCACCTGCGTGTATGCGGCGGCGTTGATGATGACGTCGTAGCCGACGACCTGAGCCAGAACCGCGGCCCGGTCGGTGATGTCCAGCTCGGTGCGGTCGAACGCTGTGACGTCGCGGCCGGCGAGCGCGGCCTGCAGGTCGCGTCCGAGCATCCCGGCCGCGCCGGTGATCAGATAGCGGGTCATCAGCTCAATGCCGCACGGGCCTTGAGCGGCTCCCACCAGGTGCGGTTGTCGCGGTACCACTGCACGACGTCCGCGAGCCCCTGCTCGAACGGAACCAGGGGCGCGTAGCCGAGTTCGGCCTGGATCTTCGAGATATCCACGGAGTAGCGCAGGTCGTGGCCGAGGCGGTCGGCGACGCGGTCGACGTAGGACCAGTCCTTGCCGGTGGAGTCGAGCAGTATCTGCGTGAGCTCCTTATTGGTCAGCTCGGTGCCGCCGCCGATGTTGTAGATCTCACCGGCGCGGCCGCCGACGAGCACCATCGCGATGGCGCGAGTGTGGTCGTCCACGTGCAGCCAGTCACGGATGTTGTTTCCCTCGCCATAGAGGGGAACGTGCAAGTCGTCGATCAGGTTGGTGACGAACAGCGGGATGACCTTCTCCGGGAAGTGGTACGGCCCGTAGTTGTTCGAGCAGCGCGTGATCGAGATATTCAGACCGTGCGTGCGGTGGTAGCTGCGCGCGAGCAGGTCGCTGCCGGCCTTCGACGCGGAGTAGGGGGAGTTCGGCTCCAGCGCGCGCTCCTCGTTCCACGATCCCTCGGCGATGGAGCCGTAGACCTCGTCGGTGGAGACGTGCACAAACCGGGCCAGGTCGTGGCGGAGCGCCGCGTCGAGCAGCTGCTGCGTGCCGAGCACATTCGTCTCGACGAAGATCGACGCGTCGCGCACCGAGCGGTCCACGTGGGACTCGGCGGCGAAGTGCACCACGGCGTCGAGAGAAGGGAAGAGCTCGTCGAGCAGTGCGGCGTCACGGATGTCGCCGTGCACGAACGAGTAACGCGGAGACCCGGCGACGGGGGCCAGGTTCTCGAGGTTGCCCGAGTAGGTGAGGGCGTCGAGCACGACGACCTCGGCTCCTTCGAGGCCCGGGTAGGCGTCTTCGAGGGTGCGCCGAACAAAGTTCGAGCCGATGAAACCGGCTCCGCCGGTGACGAGGATCTTCATATGGAGGTAACCGTTCCGTTTGATGAAAGTGCCCCCGCGATTCTACCGGAACGCGCTTGGTAGGCTTACTCGGTGAAGATTCGCGAACTCTCCATCCCCGATTCCTATGAAATCACTCCGAAGCAGTTCGGAGACAACCGGGGAGTTTTCCTCGAGTGGTACCGCTTCGACCGTCTCGAGGAGACGATCGGGCACCGCCTCGACATCGCCCAAGCCAACACGTCGGTGTCCAAGCGCGGTTCCGTGCGCGGCATCCATTTCGCCGACATCCCGCCGAGCCAGGCGAAGTATGTCACGGCGACGCACGGCGCGGTGCTCGACTTCGTCATCGACATCCGCGTGGGGTCCCCGACGTTCGGCCAGTGGGACAGTGTTCTGCTCGACGACACCGACCGTCGAGCGATCTACATCGCCGAGGGCCTCGGCCACTGCTTCGTGGCACTCACCGACGATGCCACGGTCAGCTACCTCGTGACCGCGCCCTTCAATCCGGGACGCGAACACGGCATCAACCCGCTCGACTCCGACATCGGCCTGGTCTTCCCGCCCGAAGCCGGCGAACTGCTCCTGTCTCCGAAGGACACGGATGCCCCGAGCCTGACCGAAGCCGCCGCCAACGGCCTGCTGCCCACCTGGGCTGACGCCCGGGCTTTTTACACCTCCCTGAACGAAGGAAAGTAACAATGCGCGGAATCATCCTCGCCGGCGGTTCCGGCACCCGGCTGTGGCCCATTACCAAGGCCATCTCCAAGCAGCTGATGCCCATCTACGACAAGCCGATGATCTACTACCCCCTGTCGACGCTGATGATGGCGGACATCAACGAGATCCTGATCATCACCACTCCCGAGTACAACGACCAGTTCCGGGCGCTGCTCGGCGACGGGTCTCACCTCGGCCTGCGGATCGAGTACGCCTCCCAGCCGTCGCCGGACGGGCTCGCCCAGGCATTTATCATCGGTGAGGAATTCATCGGGGACCAGAGCGTCGCTCTCGTGCTCGGCGACAACATCTTCCATGGTGCCGGGCTGGGTTCGGCCCTGCGCGGCAACGCCCATCTGGTGGGCGCCCGGATCTTCGCCTACCACGTGAGCAATCCCACCGCCTACGGCGTGGTGGAATTCGACGACAGCATGACCGCGCTGTCGATCGAGGAGAAGCCGACGAAGCCGAAGAGCAACTACGCGGTTCCCGGCCTCTACTTCTATGACAATTCGGTTGTCAAGATCGCGAAGACCATCGAGCCCAGCGCGCGCGGCGAACTCGAGATCAGCACCGTCAACGAGCGCTACCTCGCCCAGGGCAACCTGCACGTTCAGGTTCTCGACCGGGGCACGGCGTGGCTGGACACCGGCACGTTCGAGTCAATGATGCAAGCATCCGAGTACGTGCGCGTGATCGAAGACCGCCAGGGATTCAAGGTCGGCTGCATTGAGGAGATCGCCTGGCGAGCCGGCTGGATCTCGAATTCCGAACTCGAGACGCTGGCGGAGCCGCTCCAGAAGAGCGGATACGGGCGTTATCTGACCGGGCTCATCGCCACGAACGACTGATCAGCCGAGCCGGCCGGTGCGGGCCAAGACGCGGGCCCGCACCGCCAGGCCGAGCCTGAGCGCCCAGCGCACGGGAGCCAGGTAGGGAGCCGAGTACTTCTTCTCGAGGTAGCGGTACGCGCTGTCATGGTGGGCGCGCACCATCTTGCCGGACTCGGTGCTGGTCGAGTGCGCACCGGTGTGCACGACCGACGCTTCGGGCGTGTAGATGTTCTTCCACCCCGCCTTTCCCAGCCGGTAGCCCAGATCGACGTCTTCGAAGTACATGAAGAAACCCTCGTCGAATCCGTTCAGCTCCTCGAACGCGGTGCGACGGACGAGGAGGCAGGAACCGGACAGCCAGCCGACGGCTCGCCGCACGTCGGAACCCTGTCGCTCGGCCCGGTAGGAGCGGCTCCACGGGTTGGCGGGCCAAATGCGGGCGAAGAGCGCATGACCCACGCCGGTTCGGAGCGAGGGAAGCTCTCGCCCGGACGGGTACGTGGTGCCGTCGGAGTTGAGGACTCTCGGTCCGACCGAGCCTACGAGAGGATCAGCCGCCAGCTCAGCGAGCAGTGCACTGGTCGCGCCATGGCTGAGTTCGACATCCGGATTCGAGATCAGGATCGACGTGACGTGGGGTGGCAGGGACAAGATTGCCGCATTGATGGCACCGCCATAGCCCCGGTTCTCGCCCAGGGCCAGCAGGCGCGCGCCCTGTAGCCGGACGATGTGCGTTGTAGCCTCGAGGTCTGATGAGTGGTTGTCGGCCACGATCACGGTGAGCTGAAGGTCCTCGCTGGTCCGCACCGAGTCGAGGAATTTCGGCAGGTGGGAGCTCGAATTGTAGGTGACTGTGACCACTACCGTGGACTCGAGGAGAGGGCTAGACATCAGGGTCAAGCATACTCAGTGCCCGTGTTGCCCCGGGCCGTCGCGGGACTGGGCCGGGATCACCTGCCCCGAGCCGGTTGATAGACTAATTCTGATATGCCTACATCTACTGACACCGATCCGATGCCGACCCACAAGGGGATCTCTTGACCGTGTTCCGCAGGAGCCTTCGTATTATCCGCGAACAGGGTCTCCGAGTTTATGTTGGCAAGGCGCTGCACATCGCCCTTCGACCCGTGCGTGTTCTGCGCGCGGAGGGCCCGCGCGTCTTCATCGTGCGCAGCCTGACCAAGGCCAGCACGAAGATCGCGCGCCATGAGACCGTCATGCTCGTCGCGAACGAGGATGCGGCGGAGCTGGACTGGACCCAGTCCCCGCATTGGCGCGTCTCGCCGACCGTAGTCGAGGAGGGCCCTGTGGACATCGCCTGGATCATGTCGCCTCCCGGGCTCGAGAGCGGGGGGCACCAAAACCTGTTCCGGTTCATCGACATCGCCGAGAAAGCCGGGCACCGCTGTTCGATCTATCTCTACACGACGAGTGCCGCCGCCGTGAGCATCCCCGACATCCGCGCGATGTTGAAGTCTGCCGGGGCATACCCGGAAGTAGCGGCCCGCATCACGATGTACGACCGCGAGCAGGGCGTCGACGCGAGTACCCAAGCCCTCGTCGCCACCGGGTGGGAGACCGCCTATCCAACCTACCTTGACAAGTCCGATGCTCGCCGGTTCTATTTCGTGCAGGACTACGAGGCCAGCTTCTACCCGCTTGGCACCGAATCCCTGCTAGCTGGCAACACTTACAAATTCGGCTTTCACGGCATCACCGCCGGCGGGTGGCTGGCCCACAAGCTCGCCACCGAATATGGCATGACCACGGACCACTTCGATTTCGCGGTGGACAAGACCCACTACAGCGTCACGAATGTGGGACGGCGCACTGAGGTCTTCTTCTATGCCCGCCCGGTCACACCACGCCGCGCCTTCGAATTCGGGCTGCTCGCCCTGACGGAGTTCGCCCGGCTCAAGCCCGAGGTGCGCATCAACCTGGCCGGTTGGGACGTCTCGAACTGGAACATCCCATTCGAATACACGAACCTCTCGAGCCTCGACATCTCCGAACTCAACGCCGTGTATAACCGCTGCGCCGCGGGTCTGGTGATGTCGCTGTCCAATATGTCCCTGCTTCCGCTGGAACTGTTGTCAAGCGGTGTCACTCCCGTGGTCAACGACGGGCCGAACAACCGGATGGTCTCGGACAACCCCTTCATCGAGTACGTGCCTGCCTCGCCGCTGGCCATCGCGCGCAAGATGGCCGAGGTGTTCGACCACCCCGATGCGGTCGCACGATCGATCGCGATGTCGGAGTCGGTCGCCCAGGTCAACTGGTCGGATTCCGGCGTGCAATTCCTCGCGGCGTTCGAAGGGGCCATGCGTGGCTAGGACAGTCGTCATCGGCGCCAACGGCTTCATCGGCTCCCACCTGGTCGATTCTCTCGCCGCCGGCGGGCACTCCGTCACCGCCTTCGACCGGTTTAGCTCGCAGCAGCCGACCTTCACCGCCCCGGGAGTTCGGGTCCTGCAGGGTGAGTTCCTCAGCCGCTCGGATCTCGAGGGGGCCGTCGACGGCCAGGACTACGTCTTCCACTTCCTCTCGACCACGAGCCCGGCGACCGCGGAGAGCGATCCGACCCTGGACATCCGCACCAACGTCGCCCAGACCGTTGAACTCCTCGAATCGGCCGCGACCGCGGGGATCAAGCGGTTCTACTTCGCCTCGACCGGCGGTGCCATCTACGGTCCGCAGGGCAAGGCCGAGTATTCCGAGATGGACCGGGCGCTGCCGATTTCCCCGTATGGGATCGGCAAGCTGTCGATTGAGCACTACCTGCACTACTTCAAGGCCACGCACGGCCTCGAGTCCACCGCGTTGCGTATTTCGAACCCCTACGGCACGCGCCAGAAGCCCAACAAGAAGCAGGGTCTGATCCCGATCGCCCTGCGCCAGATCTCCTTGGGCAGGCCGGTGATCCGGCTCGGTAACGGGTTGATGGTGCGCGACTACGTCTATGTGGAGGACCTGGTTCGGATGGTGACGCCGATGGTGGGCGTGGACACCGAATTCGACCTGTACAACCTGGGCAGCGGCATCGGCTACTCGGTGACCGACATCATCAACTCCCTGCACCGGGTCACCGGAATCGACTTCGCTGTCGAGGAACGACCGGCCCCGCCCACGTTCGTCGACCGGGTCGTGCTGGACACTGAGCGCTACCGGGCGGAGTTCGGAACCGCAGACATGACCGAGCTTGACGAGGGCGTCAGGCTGACCTACGAAGAGATCCGAGACCACCCGAATGACTGATCCAACCGCCGCGACCCCGATCCGTGCAACGGTCGCGATCCTCACCTACAACGGTGAGGACTACCTCGAACGCATCCTGACCGAAGTACTCGGTCAGGAGCTGGACGGTGCCGTCGAGGTGCTCGTGGTCGATTCTGGGTCGACGGATTCGACCCTGGACATCGTGCGCCGATTCCCTTCGGTGCGCCTGCACGAGATCCCGAATTCGGAGTTCGGCCACGGCAAGACCCGCAACCTGGCCGCACAGCTGGCGACCGGCGAGTTCGTGGCCTACCTGACCCACGACGCCATCCCGGCCTCGCGTCAGTGGCTGCGCGAACTGTTGGAACCGTTCCGGCTCGACGAGCGTATCGTCGCCGTGATGGGCAAGCAGCTTCCGCGCGCCGGCTGCTTCCCTCTGCTCAAGTATGAGATCCAGGGCGTATTCGCGGGCTTCGGGCCGGACTTCGGCACCTCTGTGTTCTACAAGGACGCGTTCGTGCAGAGTGAGGGCGTGCTGAACGCCATCAGTTTCTACTCGGACGTCAATTCGGCCGCGCGGCGCGACTTCCTGCTCAACACCATCCCCTACCGCGATGTTCGCTACGCGGAGGACCAGCTTTTCGGCAAGGACCTGATCGAGGCCGGCTATCGCAAAGCGTATGCCGGTCGCGCAGCAGTCGAGCACTCCAACGACCTCACTCTGTCCGAGTACGGCAAGCGGATCTTCGACGAGACCATCGGCCTACGACAGATCGGTTTCCCGATTCCGCCCATGACGGGTCGGACGCAACTTCGCCTCACCACTCGGGGAGTCGTCGGCGACACGCTGCGCATCCTCAGAGATCGTGACTTCAGCTGGAAGCGACGGCTCTTCTGGCTCGCCATGAACCCGCGCTACCAGGTGCGGAAGTGGACGAGTTACCGAGCGGCGACGCTGACGGATCTCACCGACCAGGCTGCCCTGGACTCGGGATCGCTGGAGAAGTCGCGGAAAATCTGAGTGACTCTCGTCTGGCCCGACTCCACGACTTCCAAGGATCTGAAATGCAGCTAAAAGGGTCGAAGTTCCTAATCACTCAGGCGCACCTGCTGCGCTACATGGGCGCCGAGATCGTCACCCTGGAGCTGGCGGAGTATCTTGCCGGGCAAGGTGTGGAGGTCGTCATCGCGACCCACTCCTTCGGCTATCCCATCCGCCAGGAGTTCGACCGGATTGAGGGTGTCACGGTGTTTGAGTTGTGGGAGGACGCCCTCGCTGCGAACCTTCAGGAGCGGCTTCCTGACCTCGCTTGGATTCAGCACTCCATTATTCCAGTGGTCGTACTGGAACACGCCGACGAGATCCTGTTCGTGTTCCACCACATGTCATCGATTCTCCCGGCTGAGTTCACGATGGCTGCGGTCTTGGAATCGGCATTGGCCACCGCCGTTCTGTTCGAGTCACCGCGATCGCTTGAAATCCATCGGGCGACGGGGGTCTACGAGGATGTGGACCCAGATCGTCTCCAAGTCATGGGGAACGCTGCACCAGCCCGATTCGGCGACGTTTCACCGACCCCGAACAACGAGCGTCGAATCACGGTGGTCTCCAATCACATCCCGCCCGAACTCGTCGCCGCGTTTGAGGGGATCCGGGAACGGTTCGACCTGGTCGTCATCGGCTCCCAATCCGAGCTGGGCGCCACGCCGCGTCGGGTGACGCCCGATACCCTGGCCGGCACCGACGCGATGATCTCCATCGGCAAGACGGTGCAGTACTCGATCGTCGCCGGCGTCCCCGTGTACTGCTACGACCATTTCGGAGGCCCTGGCTGGATCACCCGGGCGAACATCGAGGACGCCCGCTGGGAGAACTTTTCCGGCAGGCGAGCGGGCACAAAGACGGCTGCGGAAATCGTCGTAGAGATCTCCGAAGGATTCGACGACGCGGTCGCGGAGGCGGCCCTGGTGCGTCGCGACTGGACTCGCGTGTATCTCCTACCGGAACGGCTCGAGGACCTGCTCGAGTTCGTCTCGGAACGGCGCAGGCCGGTCAGTAAGCTCACCCCTCAGCAGATTCAGGGACACGAGAACGTTCAGGCCGCTTTCGGCTCCTACGTGCGTGAGTGGATCCGGATGGAGGCACTCTCCAACGAGCTCAAGGCGGCCGCGATCGAGCTCGAGGCAGCCACAATCAAGCTCGAGGCAGAGCTACTCGAGCAGGAAGACGCGCTCACCACGATGAGGCAGGAACAGGCCGAGCTCTACTCGAGCCAGCTCTTCCGCACCCTGAGCCGAATCCGGCACAGCTGGGTGAACCGGACCTTCCGGAAGCTGCGTTCGATGCTGGGCGGTCTCTAGGTGAGGCCGGCGGCCCGGGCGGCCTCTAGCCGCTGCACGCTCGATTCGACATCCAGACGGATCGCGCCACGCCCGATGCCGTAGTCGGCGACCTCGAACGTGGCGGCAGGGTTCACGACCAGGATCGTTTCGCCGGCCTCATAGGCCAGGCCAACGCTGACGGAGTACGAACCCCCACCCAGATTGTGATTCTTGAACGTCACGTTCAACTTATAGGTGCCGGGTTCCAGCGGGAGTTTCTCACCGAGTTCACGGGTTGTCATCCGATAGACCACATTGCCGACCGCGGTCTCGAGGGCAACGCCGATCAGCCAGGGGTCGATGGTTTCGAGAACCTCGTACTGCACGCTCACGTAGATGTCGGAGCCCGGAGCAATGACGCTGGCTGCGTCCAGCCGCGATGCGGTCACGCTGACCTGGGGGACCGCGACGACGTGGTGCTCTGGCCTGCCTTCAGCCTCGAGTTTCTCCTCATGCCGGACCTGCTCGTCGGAGAAACTGCCTCGGAGCACCCGCAGCGCCTGTGCCGGGTCGCCGTCGTGGAGCATCTCACCGTGTTCGAGTACGACGACTCTGTCGCAGAGTGCACCGACCTGTTCGGCGGAGTGGCTGACCAGGACGATCGTTCGGCCTTCGGCTTGGAACTGCGCGATCTTGGCCATGCACTTGCGCTGGAACGGTTCGTCTCCCACGGCAAGAACTTCGTCGACGAGGAGCAGGTCGGGGTCGACGTGCACGGCCACGGCGAACGCCAGTCTGACGTACATGCCCGAACTATAGAACTTAACCTGGGTATCAATGAAGTCCTCGATGCCGGAGAAGTCCACAATCTCATCGAAGTACCTGTCGGTTTCGCTGCGGCTGAGTCCGAGGATGGCGGAGTTAAGGTACACGTTCTCCCGGCCGGTGAGATCCGGGTGGAACCCCGCACCCAGCTCGAGGAGAGCAGCCATCCGCCCGCGCCGGCTGACATTGCCAGTCGTGGGCTGGATGATCCCGCCGACGACCTTCAGCAGCGTGCTCTTGCCCGATCCGTTGTGACCGACGAGTCCCACGGTTGTGCCCATGGTGATATCGAGGGATATGTCCTTGAGGGCCCAAAAATCGTCTTGGTGCTTACGCGCCCGGGAAAAGTTGAGGATGCGTTCCTTGATGGACTTGTCTTTGTGCATGACGAATCTTTTGGAGACATCTTCCACGTGAATGATTGTCGGCGTGGTCATCGGGTTACAGCTCCTGTGCGAAATTGCCTTGAATGCGCGAGAAGATGCGCTGGCCGATCCAGAGGATCACGATACTGATGCCCAGGGCGATCCACAGCCGGATGGCCAGGTCGTCCGGCCAGTTCTGCGAGGTGGATTCGGTGGTGCCGGCCACCCAGAATGCACGCTGCATCCCGAGCACGGCGACGGTAATCGGATTGGCTAGGTACATCTGTTCGAGCCAGTTTCCCTGGAGCTTGTCGTGCACGAAAGAGAATGAGTAAACGATCGGCGAAGCCCAGAAGAGAACCATGATCGCCACCTCGACAAGGTGCTGCACGTCACGCAAGTAGACGTTCAAACCGGCGAGGAGTATCCCCAACCCGGTGGCGAAGGAGATGAGGACAGCGAGCGAGAGTGGGGCGTACAACAGATTGAAGTCAAGAGGAATCTGGCCGGCCACTATCGTGGCCAGAATGAGGATGATGAGTTGCACGCCAAAATTGAAGAGGGCACCGCCGACGCTTGCCAGCGGGAAGATCTCACGTGGCAAGTAGATCTTCTTGATCAAGCCGGAGTTGTTGGTGATGGAGGTCGTTCCGCCTTGGACGATCTCGACGAATAGCCCCCATGTGGTGAGCCCGACGAAGACGAAGATCGCGAAGCTCGGAATGCTGCGTGCTACGCCCAGGATTTGGCCGATAGCGAAGTAGTAGATGAGCAGCTGGGCGAGAGGTCGGACGAGGCTCCAGACAATGCCGAGCGAGCTGTCTTTGTAACGTGCCTTGAGCTCTCGTCGCACCAGAAGGGAGGTCAGCTCGCGGCTGCCCCAGACGTCCTTGAGGGAGGCCCAGGTGCCGGTCACAAAATGTGTCGACTGCCCGACCGGTTTGAGGTTCTCCCTTGCAACTCGCTGTTCGCGATCGCGGGCTTGTGCCAATGACATGAACAACTCTCGATTGTGGGGCCGGACCTGGACAAGTCTAGGCGAAATCGTGTCGTGTTGCAGGCTCCGCATCCCCTGTGAGTCGATAGCCTTGGGATCTGCTTACCTCCAGGGGAATGGTGTAGCCGACGAGAGCCTGAATCTCTCGCTGCTGGGATCGCCTGGCCAACCCGGCGTCATGCCGACCAAGATGGAGATCCTGTGAGATTCAAACGCCTGACTGGGCTGACGCTGGCGGTGGCCCTTGCCGGCGCACTTCTTATGGCAGTCGCTCCGCCGCCAGCTGCCCAGGCTGCCGATGCTTCTTTTTTTGATCCGGCATACATCATCAGCGACAACCTGTTCTTCGACGGGTCCGCCATGAGCGCATCCCAGGTTCAGCAATTCCTTAATGAGAGGGTGCCGACGTGTCGTGCTGGCTACGTCTGTTTGAAGGACTATCGACAGGACACGCCAACGCGCGCCGCGGTCTCCGACGACTGCGCCGCTTATGTGGGCCAAGCCAATGAGTCCGCCGCGCAGATCATTGCCAAGGTGGGCCTTGCTTGTGATATCAGCCAGAAAGCAATAATCGTTCTGCTCGAAAAGGAACAGGGGATCGTGACGGACGATTGGCCGTCGGCGCGGCAGTATCGCAGCGCCACCGGCTACGGATGCCCTGACACGGCCGACTGTGACACGAGTTACTACGGCTTCTTCAACCAAGTCTACGCGGCCGCGCTGCAATTCCAGTACTACGCCAACAATCCGACCCGGTGGCGTCACGCTCCTGATCGCTGGAACGCCGTGTGGTACCACCCGAATACCGCGTGCGGAAGTAGCTCGGTCTACATCAGGAACCAGGCCACGGCCGGGCTCTACAACTACACGCCGTACCAGCCCAACGGGCCGGCTCTCTCGAATCTCTACGGCTCGGGCAACACCTGCAGTTCGTACGGCAACCGCAATTTCTGGCGCATGTACTCGGACTGGTTCGGATCTCCGATCGAAGGACCCGAGACCTACATTGAAGGGGCCTACCAGCGTACCGGCGGTTCTGGCGGGTACCTGGGTGCTCCGACGACGCGCGTCACCAAATACACGGCAAACGGCGGCGGCTACGTTCGCGGCTACGTCAACGGCGCCATCGCCTGGTCAACCGGCACCACCGCGTACGTCCTCACGGGCGCCATCCGCACCGCCTATGGAGCGGCGGGGGGCATCACGGGCGCGCTGGGATGGCCGATCACAGACCCTAACGTTGTCGCTGAGAACGGTGGCGGCACGGTCCAGGGCTTCCAAAAGGGCGCCATCGTGTCCTCCAAGGCCGGAGCGTGGCTCCTGACCGGGGAGATCCGGAACCAGCTGGCGCGAGCCGGTGGAATCACCGGCGAACCCGGGTGGGCGACCGCCGCCCAGACCTGCGACGGGACGGGTCTGTGCAAGCAGGCCTTTACCGGAGGCACGTTCTATGCCTCGCCTGCCGCGGGCGGCAGCTTCGTGCCGACCGCACTGCTGGGGGCCTACACGGCTGCCGGTGGTCCGGCGGGAAGCCTGGGCCTGCCGACCACGGCGCCATCGACGCTCACCGTCAACGGTGGCGGGCGCGTGCAGGGATTCGCCAAGGGTGCCATCGCCTGGTCCCCGAACGGCGGGGCGCACGTACTCTCCGGTGCCCTGCGCGATTACTTCGGCACAGTCGGCGGAATCGGCGGATCGGCCGGCTGGCCGACGTCGGACCAGGTCTGCGGACAAGCCGACTGCTCACAATCGTTCCAGGGTGCGAAGCTCTACTGGACGACCGCTGGTCAGGGGGCCTACGTCGACGCCAGGATGGTGGGCCTGTACGACCAGCTGGGTGGCACAAGCGGCTCACTCGGCCGGCCGACGTCCGGCGTCGTGGCACTGTCAGCCAACGGCGGCGGTGTGGTTGAAGCATTCGAGAAGGGCGCCATCGCCTGGTCTGCGAACGGCGGAGCGCACGCTCTTACCGGGGACATCCGCACCGCGTTCAATCAGGCCGGTGGCATAGGCGGAACGCTGGGATGGCCCACCGGGGATCAGTCCTGCAGCGATGCCTCGCGGTGTTCACAGATGTTCGTGGGCGGCACGCTGTACTGGTCGTCGACACAGGGTGCATCGATCGTCGGGACCGCCATCAACGGTGCCTACACGACTTCCGGTGGACCCACAGGCGCCCTGGGATGGCCCACCAGTGGCGAGATCTTCGTCGCCGCGAACGGGGGAGGATCGGTGCAGACCTTCGAGAAGGGGGCCATCGCCGCGTCGAAGCAGTTCGGCGCCTATGCCCTCCGAGGCGAGATGCGCACGTACTACAACGCGCTCGGAGGCCTGGGCGGCTCGATCGGTTGGCCCAAGACTGAGATGACGTGCGACGGAGCCTCGGTGTGCACTCAGTCGTTCTCCGGTGGCGTTCTCACCTGGACGCCTGGAACCGGTGGAACGCGGAGCTGACCGGAACCGCCGTTTCGTGGTTTCCAGAGAACTGGCCCCGCGCGCACAGCGCACGGGGCCAGTTCTCTGCCGCCGGGCCCGTGTCAGGCAAGCAACGGTGCGTTGACGAGAACGTAAGCGTAAAGGGCGACTGAGTAGGTTACGAGGATGCCAACAGCCCAGCGGTTCCGGATCGTGAGACCGGCCAGCAGCAGGAACGACCCTAGGATCGAGGCTCCGTACCGCGGCGGCAGCGGAAAGTAGTTGCCGGTCGTCACATGGATCATGATTGCGAGCATGGGCGCGAAGAACAGAGCGGCCATCGTCACAGACACCACCATAGGGGTGAGCTTCGATCCCTTGCGCAGGGCCCAAAAGGCTCCCAGCACCCCGGCCACGCAAATCCATGAGAGCGGCGCAACCACGAAGCCGGGAATCGCATAGGCAAGGTCGGACGAGCCCGAGATATTGACGTTGGAGGTGATTGTGCCGGGAAGGAACGTCGCGACCTGAGAGACGAGCTCCTCAGGCGTGAGCGGAATGCCGATCGCCTGATCGACGGGGATGCCGACCGCTTCTGCTGAGCGGAATGCCAGCCAGGCCAGCTGGGCGCCTACCGACGCGCCGAGCGCGAGGACGGCGAAGAAAAGTAGCCCGAGCGATGACCGGTTCCGCTGATATGGTCTGCGAGTCTTCCAGCCTGCCCACTGTGTTTCTTTCCGCTCCAGCAGCCACAGTATGAGCAAGTACAGAGCAGCCAGGCAGACGCCGAGAACATTCGTCACTTTGAAGAGAACCGCCGCCGTTGAGATCACCGCGAGCCACCACCCGGACCACTGGCCCCGGCCGATCTTTACCGCCGCCAGGAGGATGAGGATGCCGAAGGCGAGGGAGGGAGCGTCCGTGCTGATATACGTATAGGTCCACCAGGCGAACGGCGATGCGATCAGGGCCAACCCAAGGCCGAGGATGACCGGGCGCCGGATGCGCCACTGCCGAAGTAGGAGGTGCAGAAGCACGGAGGCCAGCCCGAGCCAGAGCGCCCCGGTGACCCGCCATGACGAGAGCTGGCTGATGCCCGTGAGCGTGTGGACGGCGTCTCCGATCACACGCGTCACCGCGAAGTAGGCGGGAGTGTAAGCATCGGCCGACGTGACGCCCTTATACGGGAATGTCGACAGGTCTGCGACGCTGCTGCCGCACGCCGGGCCCATCGGGCCGTACGGCGTGACGCCGTCGCACGACATGATGACGAGGGCTTCCTTGCCGATCTTCTCGCCCTCATGCACGATGCCCTGAACGGGGAGTTTGAACAGGTAGTCGACATAGACCCACTCGTCAACAGGGGAGAGAGCCGGTCCGTGGTTCGCGGTCACGACGGCTGACATCCCGAACGAGGCAATGACCAGAACGACTGGCACCCAGAGGGCGATGAAGAGGCGCCTCCATCGCGACTGGGGCGGGGCGGCGGGGGTGATGGTTTGCTCGTGTGACACGGTCATATCAATCTCTCGGAGGCGACCCGGATTCCGTCGAGAATACCGGCAGCCCCGATATCTGGAAGACGGATGGGGCGTGAACGGGTGCGCGCTCCATCTAGTGGGCCACGTACCATAGGTACTTCGACCCTAGTCGGGAGCGCAGATAATCCCCGGCAGCGGGGTACAACGAACAGAAGGATGGATAGCACCGTGAGCCCAGTCGGCGAATCCTTCGAACCGATCACCGTGGTGATCCCCGTCTACAGCGGAGTCGAGCCCGGCCACCTGCGCAGGGCCCTCGGGAGTATGCAGGAACAGACTCTTCCGGCCGACGAAATCCTGATCGTGGAGGACGGGCCGTTGGGCGCGGGCCTTGACGCGGTCGTGGCCGAACTCGGCGGGGTCGACTCCCGGGTGCGCCGAATCTCCCTGGCGCAGAATCGGGGCGTGGCCTACGCGATGCAGGCCGGCATTGAAGCGGCGAAAAACCGCTGGGTCGCCCGGATGGACGCCGATGACGTCTCCCTGCCCAACCGGCTGGAAATGCAGGCGCAGGCCGCCTCCGGTGGGCACTACGCGGCGATCGGCGCCGCCATGCTGGAATTCGAGGGCGACGAGGAGAACATCGTCGGACTGCGGGTTATGCCGCTCACGGAAGAACGGATCCGGCGATACGTTCTGACCAACAGCCCGATCAACAATCCGACGCTCTTCCTGGACCGGGACGCGGCCCTGGCGGTCGGCGGCGTGCGTCATGTCCCCAATATGGAGGACTACGACCTGTTCGCCCGGCTGGCTGCCGGGGGCTATCCGATGCTGAATCTCGCGGAGCCGCTGCTCCTATTCCGGGCCGACCCGGCCATGTTCAAGCGTCGGTCCGCCCGAGGGATGTTCGCCGCGGAGGTGCAGATGCAGCGCAACCTGCGCTCGTACGGTCTGATCAGAACGCCTCGAATGTATGCGAACCTGCTGGTCCGAAGTGCGTTCAGGGCACTCCCGCAACGCGCATTAAGGGTCGCCTACGCACTGTTGTTCCGGGTCCGTCCCCCAGGGAGCAAGGGCCTAGGCTCGAGAGCGAGTGGGAAAGGCACAGCCAAGTCCGATGGGTTATAAGGCAGATGATACGACCAAGGGCGTTAGTCCGACGGATGTGGCGATGAGCGAAGCGGACCGGATGGTCGCGGAAAAGACGTGGCTCGTCATCCCGCTCTTCAATGAAGCAGCCGTGGTGGGGGACGTCATCCGTCACGCCAGGGAGACTTTCCCCCACGTGGTGTGCGTGGACGACGGCAGCACCGACGACTCCGCCGAGGCGGCACGGCGGGCCGGTGCCCACGTCGTGCATCACCCCATCAATCTGGGCCAGGGCGCGTCGCTGCAGACCGGCCTGCGGTATGCGCTCACCGACCCGGGGGCAGAGTACTTCGTGACCTTTGACTCCGACGGGCAGCACCGGGTCGAGGATGCTCTGGACATGGTCAGGCGCCTGGCGACGGAGCCGCTGGATATCGTGGTGGGGTCGCGCTTCCTCGACGACCGCACGAAACCCGGCGCGATCAAACGGCTGGTGCTCAAGGCCGCCGTCGTCTTCCAGAACGTCACGTCCGGTGTGCGCCTCACCGATGCGCACAACGGACTTCGGGCCCTGTCTCGCCAGGCGGCGAGTTCGATTCGAGTGACCCAGAACCGGATGGCCCACGCCTCCGAGATCGTCAATGAAATCGGGCGGCTGGGACTCCGGTACGCCGAGCAGCCGGTGCACATCATCTATACGGACTATTCGAGGTCGAAGGGCCAGTCCGTCTGGAACTCCGTCAACATTATCAGCGACCTCATCTTCAAATGACCGGACTGCGAGGGACGGAACCCCATGGACGCTAATCAAATCCTGATCAAGGTTGTCTTGATCACAGTCTTCGCGGTTCTGGGTCTGGTGATCCTGCTGCCCCGCCGCGGTGCGCGTGGAATGGCCATCCGTCGTCTGACTCTGTTGCTGGTCATGGTGAGTGCGGTCATCGCCGTCATCTTCCCGAACCTGACCAACTCGGTCGCTGCCGTGCTCGGAGTCGGCCGCGGAACGGACCTGCTCCTCTACGGGCTGATCGTGGTCTTCCTCGGCTTCGCCGTCACGTCATCCGCTCACAACCGGCGACTCGACCGGCAGATAACCGACCTGGCCCGCCAGATCGCACTGACCGAAGCAATCACGGCGCGCGAAGGCCGAACCCCGACGGAAGATGTCAACCCCGCATGACAACCCTGGTGACCGGTGGCACAGGCTACATCGGAGCTCATATCGTGGATCTTCTGTGCAAGCAGGGGCGGTCGGTCGTGATCGCGGACGACGTCGTCACCGGCATCGAAGGCCGGGTGCCCGGCGTGCCGATCGTGCGTTTGGAGTTGTCCGAAGACACCGCGGTCGCACGCCTTCGCGACCTGATGATCGAGCACGATGTGGACGAGGTCGTGCACCTGGCCGCGCGTAAGCAGGTCGGCGAGTCGGTGCAGCGCCCCACATGGTATTTCCAGCAGAACCTCGGTGGTCTGGCCAATCTGTTGGCGGCCATGGGCGAGGCGGGGGTGTCCCGCCTGGTCTTCTCATCTTCGGCCGCTGTGTACGGCAACGGTGCCGGGGTCCCGCTCCTGGAAACGGACGAGACACGGCCGGTGAACCCCTACGGCGAGACCAAGCTCGTCGGCGAGTGGATGATCCGAGACGAGACAGCGGTGCGGCCACTGCGCGCAATCAGCCTGCGCTACTTCAACGTGGCGGGCGCCGCCCGGCCCGAGCTGGCCGACCGAGCAGTGCTCAATCTGATACCGATGGTCTTCCAGAAGATGGCCGAGGGTAAGAACCCCGTCATCTTCGGCGACACGTACGACACGGCCGACGGCACGTGTGTCAGGGACTTCATCCATGTAGCCGATCTCGCGGATGCGCACATCGCGGCACTGTCCCGGCTCCAGGTGCAGGCCGATGCCTTCGACGTTTTCAACGTCGGGACAGGACGGGGGTATTCGGTGCGTGATGTGGTCAACGAGGTTGCCGTTGTCTCCGGTACCGACCTGCACCCGTCCGTCGAGTCTCCCCGCCCGGGCGACCCTGCCTCCGTGGTCGCCGAGGTCGACAAGATCGGTCGAGTCCTGGGATGGTCAGCGACCCGCTCCCTGAGCGACATGGTGAGCTCAGCTTGGAGCGCCCAGGAATCATTTCGGTGAGTGAATCCACCGGCAGCGGCCGGCGGGGAAAGCTCAGCATCCTCCTCATCGGGGGAGCGGCCGTGGTGGCCGGGGTTTCCGGCTATCTCGTCACCTTGGCGGTGGCCCAGCAGGCCGGCCTCGCTGCCTATTCTGTGTTCGCTGTCTTCTGGGCCGTTCTCTACTTCATCGTGGGATGTCTCTTCGGCCTTCAACAGGAGATGACCCGAGCCGTATCGGCGCGCACCCGCGCACGCACCACCGCCGAGGCACCGGGGCAGCCCCGCGTTCCGGTCCCGAAGTTCGTTCTTCTCGCGGCCGGGATCGTCGGTATCGTGATCGCGGTGAGTTTCCCGCTCTGGGCGCTCCCGGCTTTCGGGGCGAGTCAGCTCGGACTGGTCGTGCCGTTGGCGGTGGGAGCGGTGGCCTGTGTCGCGGTCGCCTCCCTCAGCGGGGTCCTCTCCGGACTGGGACTCTGGGCGGACCTGGCTCTGATCGTGGGCCTGGATGGCGCTCTGCGCCTCGCAGCGGTCCTGACGGTGCTCGCGCTCGGCGGTGACCAGACCTGGCTGGCCTGGGCTGTGATCGCACCGTTCCCGATCATGATGGGAATCGCCCTGCTGGTTGCCCGCAAGCGGCTGGCACGTGCACGGTACGTCGACGGCACCTATCGCGGCCTGCTCTGGAACAGTTCCCGCACCATGCTGGCGGCTGCGGCCATGGCGGCGATGGTCACCGGGTTCCCGGCGCTCCTCGCGCTGTTCGCTGACGGAGTCGACCGGACCTATTTCGGCGCTCTCATTCTGGCTATCACACTCCTCCGGGCGCCCCTGCTCGTGCCACTCACTGCATTTCAGAGTTACCTGCTGGTCTTCTTTGCGTCCCGTGAAGCGAGCATCATCCGCGCTCTGGTCCTTTTCCTCACGGTCGTCGCGATCGGTACTGCGGTCTTCGCGGGGATGACGGCGCTCTGGGGCGAACAGGTCTTCGTCTGGCTGTTCGGCGACACGGTGAGGCAGGTGAGCGACCTCCTGGTTCCGCTGGTGTTCGCATCTGGGATGATCGCCGGGCTCTTCGTGACCGGGCCGGCCGTTCTTTCCCGTGACAGTCACACCGCCTACACGGCCGGGTGGGTCGTTGCGGCCGTCATCGCCATGGGCGCGGTGCTGATGCCCTGGGCCATCGGTGATCGCGTGATTGCAGCTCTGGTCATCGGGCCCGCCGCCGGTCTGTTCATTCACATCACGTCTGTCGTGCGGGCGTCTGCGCAACGGCGAGACCACCTCCCACGAGACGTGCCATGAGGGCGCTGTCTTCCCGGACGGCACCCCGCGTCCGCTACGAACCAGCGCACACCCGGTCCGTCTTCTGGACGGCCTTCGCCCTGATGGCGACGCTCGCCACCCTGTGGTCGCTGGCCAGCCCGATTTTCTCCGTCCCCGACGAGAACGCCCACGCAACGAAGGCCATCGCACAGGTTCGGGGTGACCTCACCGGGCACGCCGTGGAAGGGGTCAAACACTCCGTCGTCGACCTGCCGGAGGAGTATTCCTACAGCCAGCAGATCGTCTGCTACCTCTTCCACTCGGAGATGACCGCAGACTGCGGGTTCGAACTCGGGGACGAAGGCGGCAACGATTCGTTCAACACCTGGGTGAGCGCGTACAACCCGATCTACTACTACCTCGTCGGCTGGCCGACTCTCCTGCTCGACGGATCGGCCGGGATCTACTCCATGCGCATCATCAGCGGCCTGCTGTGCTCGGTCTTCGTGGCCTGGGCCTTCCAATCCGCTATGTCGGTGCGGCGTTCCCGCTGGCTGCCGTTCGGGCAGGCCTTTCTTGCGGCGCCCATGGTCGTGTACCTCTTCGGATCTGTTAATCCCAACGGCATCGAGATCGCTGCGGCCGGCGCGCTCTGGATCTCCCTGCTCCGGCTGCTGCAGCACTTCGACGGCCGTGACCCGGGAGTGGTGTCGTCGCTATCCCGTCGCCACCTCTGGCTCATCGTCACGGTTGCGTCGATCGTGCTGGTCACCGCTCGAGCGACGGGGCCGCTGTGGCTCGTGGTCGTGGTCGGGCTGTGCTTCGCGGCCACAGGTTGGCGGGCGGTGAAGACTCTTTTCACGACGGGTTCCTCCTATCTCGGGCTGGCTTTCGTGGCGGCCGGCGGGCTGTTCTCGATCCTCTGGACCCTCCGCGGCGGCAGCCTCTCCGGCCAGGCGGATGCCTCGGATGCGCCCCAGGTGGGGGCCTCCTTCGTGCAGGGCTTCGCCTATGTCATCCGCCTGACGCCGGACTATTTTCATCAGGCCATCGGGTTCTTCGGTTGGCTCGACACGCCCCTCTCCGGGCCGAACTACTGGCCGTTCGTGGCCGCCACGGCCATCTTGGTGGCGCTCGCCTGCACCGGACTGGACCGACGCAGCGTAGTGACCATGGGTGTCGTTGCGGCTGCCGCGGTGCTGGTCCCCGCTCTCGTGCAGGGCTACAGCGTGCACCAGACCGGCATCATCTGGCAGGGCCGCTACGGGCTCTTCCTCTACGTGGGGGTGACGCTCGTGGCCGCCTGGCTCCTGTCCGGGCGTTCGGGGCGGCGTCTGGCGTTCCTGTCCACCCGCCTGACCTGGATCGGCGTCACCCTCGTCGCCGTCTACGGCCTGGGGGCGTTCTTCCTGGTGCTGCGGCGCTACGTGGTCGGCACGGACGAATCGTTCAGCACAATGTGGGAGAACCCCGACTGGGAGCCACCGCTCGGCGCGATGACCCTGGTGGCCCTCTACGGCCTCGTTTCACTCCTTTTCGTGCTGTGGTCGGGCCGGCTGGCGGTCAGATCCGCGCGGGCCGACGATGCCGCCGAGGCAGAAACCGACACCGATGCATCCGCGTTGCCCGAGCCTGAGACCGAGACCGTCCGTGGTTGAACCGCGGGTGGCGGTCGCCTTCGACTGCCTCTACCCGGTCAACACCGGTGGCGGCGAACGCGTGTACCGCCGCCTGGCGGAGCTTTTCGGGGCCCGACGGTGCCCGGTCGACTACGTGACCCGCCGGCAATGGCCGACGGATGCGCCCCCGGCGGTGCCTTTCACCATCGTGCCGGTGTGGCAGGGCGACATCTACGATGCCCGCGGCACCCGCACGCCACGGAGCGCGATCGCTTTCGCAGCGGCGCTGTTTCGCCACTTCCTCCGTCGGCGCGGAAGCTACGACGTCGTGGTCGTCAGCACCCTGCCAGTGCTGAACCTGTTCGCGGTGCGGCTGGCCCTCGTCGGCACGCCGGCACTCGTGGTCGCCGACTGGCTCGAGGTCTGGCCGTGGCCGAAGTGGCGGGAGTACGCCGGCGCGCTGCCGGGAACGATCGCCTTCCTGTTGCAGACCGTGGGCATCCGCCTCGGTGACCTGCACACCGTCAACAGCGAGTTCACCGGTGCCCGGCTTCGCCGCTATCGGCGCCGTGCCCAGCCGGTCGCCCTGGGCCTGGTCGACCTCGTCGGCGACGAGCCCGATGCCACGACCGAACGGCACGAAGACCCGTACCTGGTCTTCGTGGGTCGGCACATCGCCGACAAACGCGTGATCGATCTCATTCCGGCCCTGCGGGAGGCCCGCAGCCAGGTTCCGGCCCTGCGCGCGGTTATCGTGGGCACCGGCCCGGAAACGCCCCGCGTGGCCGCCCGGGTGACCGAACTCGGCCTGGACTCCGCCGTCGAGCTGCTCGGCCGGGTGAGCGATGACGAGCTGAGGGACCTCGTGCAGGGTGCTCGGGTGCTAGTCAACCCGTCGGCCCGGGAGGGGTTCGGGCTCGTCATCGCCGAGGCGGCGGCCTTCGGCACACCCAGCGTGGTGGTGGCGGGCCCCGACAACGCCGCAGCGGAGCTGGTCGTCGACGGCGTCAACGGCTACGTGGCCCTTTCCGTGGCGCCCGCCGAACTTGGCGGGGCTATCGTGCGAGCGGTCGAGGCCGGCGAGCCCCTGAGACGCTCCACGCTCGACTGGTTCCGGCGCGAGCGGGTCAGCCACGGCCTGAGCGCCTCGGTCGACCAGATCCTGGCGCGCTACCGCTCGGCGAGGGCCCGCTGAAACGACGCCAGGGTGTCCAGGGCGGTCTTCGCCCACGAGAAGGCGCGGGCGCGGTCACGGCCCTGTGCTGACAGGCGCGCCAGCTCGGCCGGGTCGTCGAGTAGGCGGGACAGCGTCGCCGCGAGGGCGGCGGCATCCTGCGGCGTCACGTACACGGCCGCGTCGCCGGCGACCTCGTGCAGCACCGGGATATCGGAGCAGACCACGGGGCAGCCTCGGGACATGGCCTCCAGCACCGGCAGGCCGAAGCCCTCGAACAGAGTCGGGAACACGATCAGGCTCGACTCGGCGTAGCACCGGTCGAGTTCCTCGGCGCTCAGCCAGCCCCGCAGTGACACCCACGCCTCCAGACCGAGCCGGGCAACGGCGGGGGTGAGCGGGTCGTCGCCGTGGCTGCCGGTGACCGTCAGGTGCGGCCGGGACGCGGCGGGGATCAGGGCGAGGGCCTCCAGCAGCAGGGGGAAGTTCTTGTGCGGCATCCGGTTGCCCACGGCCATTAGCCGGCCAGGCAACCGGGGGAGAGGCACAGGGTCCGGGTTCGCAGCCGGGTCCTTGCCCGCGAGCGGCACTACGTCGATGCGGGCGGCCGGAACCCGCAGGTAGCGCACGATGTCTTCTGCCGAGGCGACGCTCACGGTGAGAACGCGGCGGGCGCCGTGCGCGGCCACCCGGATCATGGTGCGGAGAATGCGCGAATAGACCCCAGGCACGTATTCCGGATGCCGGAACGGCAGCAGGTCATGCACCGTGAGCACCACGGGCACCCGCGACCAGACCGGGCCGAGGTTTGCCGGACAGTGCACCAGATCGGCGCGCAGCCGGCGGGCCGCGCGGGCGACGGTGACGAGCTCACCGCGGGCCCAGGCGATCCGGTTCTCACCGCTGATGCCCGAGTCGACGATCTCGCCGGGGAACCAGGACGTGTCCGAGCCGGCCAGCTCGCTCGACGCGAGGCCGATGAATTCGATCCCGCCGGCATCCGGTTCGATCCGGCCGTACACCTCCCGCACGTACGACTCCATGCCGCCCTTGCGGCCGGTGTAGAAGAGCAGATCGACGAGGACACGGCTCATGCGGCGGCCGCCACGACCGGCGCGGCGGCGCGCACCCGGCGGCGTCGCGCGAGCTCGTAGACCACCGCCGAGGCCAGCTCAGCGATGAGCAGCCCTAGAAACACGGCGGATAGGCTGTTCAGCGCCAGGCCGATCCCGGCGAGGACGAACGCTATGACGGAGACTGCGGCGCGCAGCCCGGTGAGCAGCCGCACCTCGCCCATCCGGCGCAGCGCGGCGAACGGAATCGTCGTGGCGAGCGACGCGGCCCGCCAGCCGCACGCGAGCACCAGCGGCAGGACGGCGGCCGAGCCGGTCCAGACGCCGCCGAAGATGAAGCCGAGCACTCCGGTGAGCTCCAGCATCATCAGCACCACCACGGCCGCGACCACCGCGCCGGCCGACACCACGATGTCGAGGCGGGAATGCTCCTTGAGCAGCCGCAGTCGCATGAAGTTCAGAGGGATCGCGAGCAGGCCGGACACCGTCGCGATCGCCGTGAACAGCACTGCGCCGCCGGGCCCGATCAGTGTCAAGATCATGACATTCAGGAGCGGATAGATCACCCCGGTGATCGCCGTGTCGGCCACCACCCAGCTCATCACGGCCGGCTCGGGGCGACTGGCCCGGTGCGTCACCGGCAGGCAGCGCACCAGGGTGGCCAGGGCGATTCCGGCCACGAGCGGGATCAGCGCCCAGTCCTGGCCGGTGAACGCTGCCGCCACACCGGCGAGGGCACCGAGCCCCACGGCGATGGATGCCCAGATCTCCCGCAGGTCGAGACGCTCGGCGACCGAGACGCCCCGGCCCACTTCCAGCGCGGCGATCAGCAGAGGCAGGCCGAGACAGAGCACGACCGGGTTCGTGGCGTTGAGGGCGATCACCACGGCGGCGACCAGGGCAAGGCCGGCCAGCCAGAGCGGGAACACCACCCGGCGGTCGGTTGCCGCCGAGCTGAGCCGGGATTCCAGCACGACCGCGAAGGTGAGCTGGCCGGCGAAGGTGGCCACCATCACCGCCACGGCAATGACGCCCTGCTCCGGCCGGCTGAACAGTCGGGACGAGATGGCGACCGTGGCCGCGGGGATGACGGCCAGCGATACACCCCCGAGCAGGGTGATCAGGCTGAGTATGGCCCGGCGCAGACGGAGAGGGGCGGGCAGATCGGCCGTCATCGGGTCACCGCGGTGAGCGTGCCGACGGGGCCGAGGGTGCGCCCGAGCATTCCTTCGAGCCGGCCGAGGAGCACCCACCAGCCGTCAGTGAGGGCGTTCGTGCCGCGATTGCGCAGACCGAAGAACAGACCGCCGCCGAGGAACGCGAACCGCCACCACAACGGATACCGCCAGCGGGTCACCAGGCGTCCCAGCCCGCGGCCGTAGCCGCGCAGCTTGTGACGGCGTTCCGCGCTGCTGAGCCCGCTCGGGTCGCTGATCCCGCCCACCGTGAGCGCGGGCGGCTGCCAGGCGAAGCCGAGGTGCTCCCCGGCACGGATCAGTTTCAGGAGCAGGTCCGTGGCCTCCCCGGCCTGCCAGGGCGTCGGGGCGCCGGTGCCAATCTCCGGGTCGAAGCCCCCGATCCGGTCGAACACGCTGCGCCGGATCAGGATGCCCATCTCGATCACGCTCCAGACCGTCCACCGTGTCAGGGCCGCGCCCGGCTCGGGCAGCACGAACTTAGGCCCGTTCTCGTCGACCACTGTGAGGGCGCCCGCAAGGAAGCCCTCGGGGAGAAGCCTCATTCGTTGCAGCGCGCCCGGTGGGTACCAGGTGGTGTCATTGGGAAAATTGAGCAGCAGATCCTGGTCGGCCGGCAGCGCCGCGACGCCCGCGTTCCGGCCGCGGGCAGCCCCGGGCGGCGACGTCGTCACGATGATTCGCATGCTCTCCGAGCGATAGACGGATGCGAGGGCCTCCACTTCAGACAGGTTTCGCTGGGCGACCACAAGGAGCGTGTCACCCACCAATAGCTGACCAGACAGGGAATCGAAGAGTCGCTTCAGACCCTCGACACGGCCGAGCGTCGACACAACCAGTCCAAGGTCCACACAGCCCAGTCTGTACGATGAGGGGGCCAGACCAACAATGACGGGACTTGCAGCGAGCATGACAATCACCGCAACCATTGAACTTTCGATCCTGATGCCGTGCCTCAATGAGGCCGAGACGCTTGCGATCTGCATCGACAAGGCCCAGGGATATCTGCGGCGAAGCGGCATCACCGGTGAGGTCCTGATCGCCGACAACGGTAGCACTGACGGGTCGCAGCAGATCGCCGAGGCGCACGGGGCCCGGGTCGTGAATGTCACGGAAAAAGGCTATGGCAGCGCTCTCATCGTAGGCATGGAGGCCGCCCAGGGCACCTTCGTCATCATGGGTGACGCCGACGACAGCTACGACTTCAGCGAACTCGACGGTTTCGTTGAGCGGCTGCGTGCGAGCGATGAACTGGTCATGGGCAACCGCTTTCGCGGAGGCATCGAACCCGGCGCCATGCCGCCGCTGCACCGGTACCTCGGAAACCCGGTGCTGTCGTGGATCGGGCGCTCCCTGTTCCGTTCCCCGATCAAGGATTTCCACTGCGGGCTGCGCGGCTTCAACCGCCAGTCGATGCTTGCCCTGCACTTGCAGACCTCGGGCATGGAGTTCGCCAGCGAGATGGTGGTCAAGTCCACACTCGGTGGGTCCCGGGTGAGCGAAGTGCCGACCACGCTCAAGAAGGACGGCCGCAGCCGGCCGCCGCACCTGCGCAGCTGGCGGGACGGCTGGCGGCACCTGCGGTTCCTGCTCATCTTCAGCCCGCGCTGGCTGTTCCTGATCCCCGGCATCTCCGCGTTCCTGATCGGCCTGGTCGGCACCGTGCTGCTCGGCTTCGGACCCGTCGTGGTGGGGGAGGTGGGCTTCACCTACTCCAGTCAGATCTACCTGGCCGCAATGGCGGTCGTCGGCTACCAGGCCTTCCTGTTCGCCCTGCTCACCAAGATCTACGCCCAGCACGAGGGGTTCCGCATCCCCCGCAGCCGCAACTTCGAACGGCTCGAGAAACGCATCAGCCTCGAGAGCGGTGCGATCCTCGGGGTCGTGCTGTTCCTGATCGGCCTGGGCATAGCCTTGTCGCAGCTGATCGGCTGGGCGGCGGGCGGTTATGGCGCGCTTGAGGCCGGTGCCACCGTGCGGGTGGCCATCCCATCTGCCCTACTGATGATGCTGGGCTCGCAGACGGTCATGGGCGGCCTCTTCCTCGGCGTGCTGTCGGTCGGCCTGAAGCGACGCTGATGGCTCGCTCCACCGCTTCCTCGTCGCGCGCGCCCGCGGCATCCCTGCCGCGCGTGTCCGTGGCCCTCTGCACCTACAACGGCTCCGCGTTCATCGAGGAGCAGCTGCGCAGCATCCTCGGCCAGACCGCGCCCGCCGACGAGATCGTCGTCTCCGACGACGGCTCCACTGACGACACCCCGGCTGAGGTGGAAAGCGTCTTCGCCGCTTGGAAGGTAGAGCATCCGCGGCAGGCCGTGACCCTGCGCCTGATCCGCAACTCTGCGCCGCTGGGCGTCACCGCGAACTTCGAGCAGGCGCTCACTGACTGCACGGGCGAGCTGATCGCGCTCAGCGACCAGGATGACGTGTGGCCCCCGGAGCGGCTGGCCCTGCTGATCGCCGAGTTCCGGGCTCGCCCGGACCTGCAACTGCTGCATACGGATGCCCGACTCGTCGACGAGGCGGGCCTGCCGACGGGCCGCACCTTGCTCGCCACCCTGGGGGTCACCGCCGCGGAGCGTGCCGCGGAGCATGAGGGGAACGCCTTCGACATCCTGCTGCGCCGCAACATCGTAACCGGCGCCACCGTGATGCTGCGCCGCGGGCTGGTGCAGCGTGCACGACCGTTTCCGGCGGCGTGGGTGCACGACGAATGGCTGGCGATCGTTGCCGCCGCGACCGGCGAGGTCGACCTGCTTGAAATCCCGCTGCTGGACTACCGCCAGCACGCAGGTAACCAGATCGGCGCCTCCAGCCTCGACGCGGCCGGCAGGCTTGGCCGGCTGCGGGCGCCGCGCACGGCGCGCAACGCCCGTTTGCTGGCCCGAGCTCAGGCGCTGCAGGCGCGGGCGGCGCAGCTGCAGCCTGCGCCGGCAGCCGGAACGCTCGCCCTGATCGACGCCAAGCTGGCCCACGAACGCCGGCGCAGCACCCTTCCGGCCCTGCGCGCGGCCCGGGTCGCGTCCGTTTTCGCGGGCTGGCGTGCCGGCGACTACCGTCGCTTCGGCCTCGGCCTGCAGGACATGCTGCGCGACCTGGTGCAGCCGGTCTGAGCTTTCGCTCGGGTTGGCCCTTGCTCAGTTCTCCGGGTGCCGGTGCGGGGTGGGCTGCAACAGGCTGCGCCAGCTCTTGCCCTGCGCGGCCTTCACGGCGCAGATCAGCAGCAGCAGCCAGCCGAAGTCGACCAGAACAGTGCTTTCGGCCGCCGAGGTGACCAGCAGGGTCACCAGCACCAGCGGCGACCAGACATAGACTATCGAGCGTTTGTCCGAGGCGAGCAGCCACGACCGCCAGAAGGCGAGCGTCACGAGCGCGAGGAACGACAGGAGGCCGACCAGGCCGACCTGGAAGTAGACGTCGAGGAACGCGTTCAGCGCGGAGGCCTGCGGGCGCCCGGTGACGAAGCTGAGCCAGCCGTAGGGCGTGACGTCGATGGGCCAGAGACCGGCCCAGCCCCAGCCCTCGAGCGGGTTCAGCATGGCCAGACGCCAGATTTCGCCCCAGAGTGTGGTGCGGGCCTCGAACTCGCTGCCCGCGTTCAGCTGGTCGGTGATGCGCGCGCGGGCCGCAATCGCGATGATGCCGGCCACGACGGTGCCGCCGAGCAGCCCGATCTGTAGCAGCCACCGGTTCGCGGCGGGCGTGGCGCGCAGCCAGATCAGCGCCAGCGCGGCGAGGCCCACGAACAGGGCCACCACGAGGATGACGGGGGAGCGGGTGAGTAGCAGGCCGAACACGGCCAGGGCGATGGAGCCGATGCCGAGCCCGCGCCGCACCGACCGGGACCGCAGCTCGACCGCGAAAGTGACCGCCGCGATCAGCGAGACCAACCCAAACACGTTGCGGGAGCCGAAGAGGCCCTGCACGGGCCCGAAAGAGTCGATGTTGCCCTGGATGCCGAGGAAGACGAAGGGCGTGTCGAGCAGCAGGCCGGAGAGCACCTCCAGAGCCAGGGACACTCCGAGCAGCACCCGCAGCACGTCGCCGGTGGCGCGCACGACCTGGATGGTGTCGCGGGCCAGGGCGATGTAGATGGCCAAAAAGGTGAAGGCGAGCTGGTAGAGCGAGGCGCTGAGGGTGTGCAGCGGGTAGCTGGACCACAGCACCGACAGGGCACACCAGCCCACGAAGACCATGATCGAGATCGGCAGGAGCCCGTGCCAGTCGACGCCGGCCCAGCGGGCGGTGAGCGAGAACGCGGCCAGCACGACGAGGCCCACGAGAATGCCGACGACGCCGGGCGGGCCGATCACGGCGCGCAGGGCAGTGGTCGAAAAGGCGAAGCCGATGATGACCAGCGCCAGCGAGGAGGCGAACTTGGGGGAGGCGAACAGCCGTGTGAACTGGTCCGGCACGGCGGGGGGATACGCGCGGTAGGTCATGACGTTCCCACGCTACCGCCTAAGGCATCCGTTGATTGGTTGCCTGCTGTCGCTTCGTGATCACGGCGAGCACGACCAGCAGCAGCCAGCCGGACTCGATCAGGATGCGGCTTTCGGCCAGGCTCTGGGCGATCAGGGCTACCAGGAGCAGCAGCGGGAGCAGGGCGGAGGCCGCGTAGGGTTCCGTGTCGGCGAGGGCGCGCCTGGGCCGGTCGACCGCGAGGAACCAGCAGCGCCACAGCGTGGAGAAAACGGCGGCGGCGAAGATGATCAGCCCGAGGACGCCCAGCTGAAGCCAGACGTCGAGCCAGGCGTTGTGCGCCTGAAGGTAGACGACGCCGCGGCGCACGGCGAGACCCTCGAAGGGTTCGACCCAGGGGGCCCAGTAGCTCACCCACCCCCAGCCGAACACCGGGCGCTCGGCGGCCAGCCCGGCCACGCTGCGCCAGATGTCGAGGCGGCCGGTGAGGTCGGCGGATTTGCCGAGCAGGGCGAGGAGCTGCGGCGTGAGGGCCACCAGGCCGACACCGCCGACGACCACGGATGCCCCGGCCACCAGGTACACCGGCCGGCGCCCCTCGGGGAGCCGGCGGCGGGCCCAGAGGGCGAAAAGCAGCGCTGCGGCGACGGCGGCAGCAGCAAGCGTCACGGTCGCGGACCGGGTCAGCAGCAGCACGAACACCCCGAGGCCCAGCCACGCCAGACCCCAGTTGCGGCTCACGGTGCCGGCGGCGAGCTGAACGGCGAAGACGATCACGGCGATCAGTGCCACGAACCCGAGCAAATTGCGGTTGGCGACGATGCCCTCGATTGGCCCGCCCTGCAGCAGGATACCGCGGGTCCAGTAGTACGACTCCGGCACGTTGCGGGTGCCGTAGTCGACCCAGAAGGGGAGCACGGCCTGCCGCACGAACAGGGCGACGATGAGCTCGAAGGCGAGGGACAGGGCGAGGATCCAGCGCAGTGCGGCGGCGAGCGTGCGCAGCAGCTCTGCCCAACTCAGGCACAGGGCGAGGAACAATGCGGCCAGCGTGGTTGCCCACTGCAGGGTGACTCCGATCAGGGAGGCGCCGAGGTAGAACGACCAGGCCAGCGACAGGGTGGCCAGACCGAGGAAGGCGATGAGCGATTTCGGGAACCGCGACCACATCCAGTCCGGGTTCAATGTGACGAGGGCGACGACGCTGCTCACGACGATGACCAGCGCGATCGCGCCGTAGCCCCACCAGCCGAACAGGCTGCGCCAGAACTGGCCGGCCAGGACGGAGAAAAAGACGAGCGTCGCGAAGGTGCGAACGACGAATCGGCTCTGGACGGCGGGCATGTGTCTAAGGCTAAAGCGTGCCGGGGCGGTCACCGATCATTTTCTATACCCCCTGGGGTATACTTATTCCGGAGGTTCGAATGAAAACGATCATTGTTGGTGGAGTTGCGGGCGGAATGTCGGCGGCGACGCGGTTGCGTCGGCTGGACGAGACGGCAGACATCATTGTATTTGAACGCGGCCACTATGTCTCGTTCGCAAACTGCGGACTTCCCTATTACGTGGGCGGCGTGATCACGGACCGCAGCAATCTTTTACTCCAGACCCCGGCATCCCTCGGGGCCCGCTTCCGCCTCGACGTGCGCGTCGACCACGAGGTCACGGCGATCGACCGGGAGGCGAAGACGGTCTCCGTGCGCCAAACGCAGACCGGCGCCGAGATCACCGAGACGTACGACCGCCTCATCCTGGCTGCCGGAGCGACGGCCCGAACCGGGATCACCCCGGCCGGCCTCGCCACTCGCACCCTGCGCACGGTCGACGACGTCGACCACATCACCGCTCTGCTGGCCGGCGTCACGGGTCAGGCCTCCGCCGTCGTCATCGGCGCCGGGTTCATCGGCTTGGAGGCCGTCGAAAACCTCGTTCGCCGCGGCGTGCACGTGACCCTGGTCGAGTTCGGCTCCCAGGTCTTCGGGCCCTTCGACGCCGAGATGGCCGCGCCGATCTTCGACGAGCTGCTCTTGCGGGGCGTTGACGTACGCCTGAACACGACCGTCGTCGCCGCCGCCGACGCGGGAGTCAAGCTCAGCGACGGATCCGTCGTTCCGGCCGACCTCGTCATCGACTCCGTCGGCGTGCTCCCCGACACCTCGCTCGCCGCCCGGGCGGGCATCACGATCGGCGCGAGCGGCGGTATCGCCGTCGATGGCAGTCAGCAGACCAACGACCCGTCGATCTACGCGGTCGGCGACGGCGTCGAGAAGATCGACGCCGTCGACGACAGCGGCATCCTGATCACCATGGCCGGCCTCGCAAACCGGCACGGCCGGGCGGCCGCCGACAGCATCGCCGGCGAGCCCGCGTCGGCCTCCCCGGTGCTCGGAACCGCCATCCTCGGCATCTTCGGCCTGACGGCGGCCATGGTCGGCTGGAGCGAGAAGCGTCTCGTGCAGCGCGGCCGCGCGCACCGGGTCGTGCACACCCACCCGGCGTCGCACGCCACCTACTACCCCGGCGCCGAGGGCATGTCGATGAAGCTCCTGGTCGACCCGGCGACGGATGCCATCCTCGGCGCCCAGATCGTCGGCGGCAGCGGCGTCGACAAGCGCATCGACATCTTGGCGACGGCGATGACCGGCGGACTGACGGCATCCGCTCTCACCCGCCTCGAGCTGGCTTACGCGCCGCAGTACGCGTCGGCGAAGGACCCGATCAACCAGCTCGGCTATGTCGCCGACAACCTTGCCGCGGGAACGACGCGTGCGCTGCAGTGGCACGAGCTGGCCGCCGCCCGGGCCGCGGGCGCGGTGCTCGTGGATGTGCGCTCGGCGGCGGAGTTCGCCGCCGGGAACATTCCCGGCGCGATCAACGTTCCGGTGGACGAACTGCGGGACCGCCTGGCCGAGCTGCCCGACGCACCTGTGATCGTGCACTGCCAGGTGGGCCAGCGCGGGCACACGGCCGCACGCATTTTGAGCCAGAACGGGCTGGACGTGCAGAACCTCGACGGCGGCTACCGCACCTGGATCGCCGGCGAAACCGCTCTCGGCCTGATGCCCCTCATCGCCGCCAAGTCTGAAAGGATTCCGGCATGACCGAAATCACCGCTACCGCTGCCGACGTCGCTGCTGCCGACGTCGCTGGGGAACAGAACCAGAAGAAGATCCTCAACCGGTTGCGCCGGGCCCAGGGCCAGCTCGCGGCGGTCATCACCGCCGTCGAGGCCGGCGGCAGCTGCAAGGATGTCGTCACTCAGCTCGCCGCCGTGTCCAGCGCCCTCGACAAGGCCGGTTTCGTCATCGTCTCCACGGCGATGCGCGAGTGCCTCGACAACCCGCAGGGGGAGAACTCCCTCACGGTCGAGGAGCTGGAGAAGCTCTTCCTGACGCTGGCGTAGCCTCCCGACGCGAGTCGGGCCCGCTCGGCGTTGAACCAATTCGACGGAGATTCTCCCGTGAAAGCGCTTTTTCGGGGTTCTGGGGACTAGTTTGGCCAAAATCTCCGTCGAATTCGTTCGGGGCTCGGGGCTCGCGGTTCGGGGCTCGGGGCTCGGGGCTCGCGGCTAGGGCGGGCGCGGCCCCTGACTCGCCTAGACGAAGGCCGCCTGGCCGGTGATGCTGCGCCCCACGATCAGGGTGTTCATCTCCCGGGTGCCCTCATAGGAGTAGACGGCCTCGGCGTCGGAGAAGAAGCGCGCCACATCGTACGAGAGCACGATGCCGTTGCCGCCGAATAGTTCGCGGCACCAGGCGACCGTTTCGCGCATCCGGGCAGTCGTGAAGAGCTTGGCCAGGGCGGCGTGCTCGTCGCGCTGGCTGCCCTCGTCGAGCATCTGCGAGACCCGCACGACCATGCCCAGGCTGGCGGTGATGTTGCCCAGCGACTTCACCAGCAGGTCCTGCACCAGCTGGTGGCCGCCGATCTCCTTGCCGAACTGCGTGCGCTCCTTCGCGTACGCGACGGCCGCCTCGTAGGCGCCGATCGACGTTCCCACGGCCGCCCAGGCCACCTCGGCTCGGGTCAGGCGCAGAACCTTGGCGGTGTCCTTGAACGAGTTCGCGTTCTGCAGCCGGTTCTTTTCGGGCACGATCACGTTCTCGAGCACGATGTCGGCGTTCTGCACCGAGCGCAGGCTGATCTTGCCCTCGATGCGGGTGGCGCTGTAGCCGGGGGTGTCGGTGGTCACGATGAAGCCCTTGACCATGCCGTCGGCGGTGTCTTTCGCCCAGATGATGGTGATGTCGGAAAAGGTGGCGTTGCCGATCCAGCGCTTGGCGCCGTTCAGAAGCCAAGTGTCGCCGGTGCGGGTGGCCGTCGTGCGCAGTCCCTGCGCCGCGTCCGAGCCGGAGAGCGGCTCGGTCAGCCCGAATGCCCCCACGAGCTCCCCGCTCGCCAGGCGCGGCAGCCACTCGTCGCGTTGCTCCGGCGAGCCGGTCGCCGAGACGGTTCCGCAGGCGAGGCCGTTCTGCACGCCGACGAACGTGGCGACGGATGCGTCCACGCGCGCCGTCTCCAGGGCCACGAAGCCGCGGAACACCGCGGAGTTCTGGAAGGGCCGGGTCTCAGGCCAGCCGAAGGAGTAGGCCCCGAGCGCCGCCAGCGGCCGGATGACCTCGGCCGGGAACTCGGCGCGCTCCCAGCATCCGTTCACGATGGGCCGAACGTCGGACTCGAGGTAGGCGCGCAGATTGGCGAGCGCGGTCTTCTCCTGATCGGTCAGCAGATTCTCGTAGCCGTAGAAGTCGCTGGGAAGTAGCTCGAAGGTCATCAGGTGCTCCATTGCAAAGGTGGCGACGGCCGGCGTGCGGCGGTCGGCGGATGTTCGCAGCCTACGGTCGCGGAACCGGCACGCCGCAAGCGGTTGGTAGTTTGGTCTAAACCTAAGAGTGCAGGAGAGCGCCATGTTTGTGGGCATCACCAATACGCCGCGGCACTATGCCTGGGGTTCGACCACCGCCATCGCGGGTCTGCTCGGCTACGATCCGTCGGGCACAGCTGAGGCCGAACTCTGGCTGGGCGCACACCCGGGATCGCCGAGCGTCATCACCGACCCCGAGCAGGTCGGCGGCCACCACACCCTCCTGGACTGGATCCACGCAGCCCCGGAGGAGGCCCTCGGCGCCGCGCTCGCCGCGCCCGCTGCTCCGCGGTTGCCGTATCTCCTGAAGATCCTCGCCGCCGCGGGACCGCTCTCGCTGCAGGCGCACCCGACCGCGGAGCGGGCACGGATCGGCTTCGGCCTGGAGAACGCGGCCGGTATTCCGCAGGATGCGGCGGACCGCAACTACCGCGACCCGTTCCATAAGCCCGAGGTGATTTTCGCCCTGAGCGACACCTTCGAGGCCCTCTGTGGGTTCCGCGAGCCGGTCGAGATCCGCGGCATCCTGGGCGAGCTGCGCGCCCTCGACGTGGCCTCGGACGACCCGCAGCCCGGCGCGCTCGATGCGCTCGAGCGGCACCTGCTCGGCGACGACGCACTGCGCGACTGCGTCGACTGGTTGTTGCGCGACGGCCGCGGCGGCGATTCCGGCGAGGTGGCCTGGCTGGTCGAGCGGGTGGTTGCCCTCGCCGTCAGCGCGGCCGACCTGGCCGAGAGCGGCGCGATCCTCGACTACCCGCTCGAACTCGCCACCGTGCGGGACCTGGCCCGTGCCTACCCGGGGGATCCCGGCATCGTGATCTCGCTGCTGACGAACCGGGTGTCGCTGCGCCGAGGCGAGGTGCTCTACCTGCCTGCCGGGAACATCCACGCCTACCTGTCCGGCCTCGGTGTGGAGCTGATGGCCGCCTCGGACAACGTGCTGCGCGGCGGGCTGAGCCCCAAGCACATCGACGTCGACGAACTGCTCGAGGTGCTCGAATTCACGCCGCTGCCCGTGCCGTACCTTCCGCCCGTGCTGTCGTCTCCGGGCGTCTCGGAGTACCGACCCGACGTGGACGACTTCGTGCTCGTGCACATCGCGGCGGAAGCCGGGGGTGCGGGCGCGCCTGCGGCTGCGGCTTCTCCCGGGGATGCGGGTGCTGGTGCTCATGCGGCTGCGGCTTCTCGCGCGGGAGTGCCGATGCGGCAGTTCACGCTGACGGGGCCCGCGATCGCCATCTGCACGGCCGGGGGATTCCTGGTGGCCGGTGCGGGGGCATCCGTCGCCCTCAAGCGCGGCGAGTCCGTCTACATCACGCCCGACGAAGGCACGCTCACGTTCGCCGGCGTCGGCGAGGTCTTCCTGGCCACGACCCCCTAGCCCTGGCTCCCCACCAATTCGACGGAGATTTTGCGCTCGAACCCGCTATTTGCCGGTTTGTGCGCTGTTCGGAGCAAAATCTCCGTCGAATTCGTTCGCGGTCGCCCTTCCGCGCAGCAGCGCGGGGGTGCTGGGGCGGTCTGATCGGTAGCGTCCGGGCGGGAAACGGTGCCCCCGACCCGGTGGGGGCGGCGTGTTATCCCCAAGGTGACGGATGCCGCGGCGCGGGTTCGACTCCGCTGCGAGGCTGCGGGCCATGCGCTCACTCACCAGGGACATCCTCGACCACGGACTCTTCGTCAAACGCGCCGCACTCCGCGCCCGAGGCTGGAGCGATGGGCACCTCCGCGGCGAGGTCAACCGGGGAACGGTCGTGCGGGTGCGCAAGGGCTGGTACTCGGTTCCGTCGGCGCCGCCGTCGGCCGTCGAGGCGTTCCGGATCGGAGGCCGGCTGGCCGGATTGAGCTGCCTGAAGTCCTACGGGATCTGGACCCCGACCACCGGCAGGCTCCACGTCAGCGTCCCCAGCGCCGCGCGCGGGTTGCGGCGCCCGACGGACATGCGCGCACGGCTGGATGTGCTCGACGGTGTGCGGTGTCGCGTGACGTGGAGCGACGACGCGATCGACGGACGGGGCGACTGCGTGTGGCGTACCAGCGTGCACGAGGCCCTGGTGCGCATTCTGCACAACCACGACCGGGTCACCGCAATCGTGTGTCTGGATGCCGCGTTGCACAGCGCCCAGGAAAACGGCGTCGGGATTATCCGCGACGACCTGGGCTGGATCTTCGCCCGCGCGCCGCTGCGGGTTCAGTCCTGGCGTGACGAGGTCGACGGACGCGCCGCCGCGGGTGGGGAAACGGAATTCCGACTCAAGGCCCTGGCCGCGGGCATCCCCTTCGTTCCGCAACCGTTCGTCAGCGGGGTCGGGCATCTCGATGGCCAGATCGGGCCGTCGACCTTCGTCGAGATCGAGGGGAAGGACTGGCATGACGATCCGATCGCCTTCGAGGTCGACCGGGAACGCGATCTGCTGGTTGCAAGCCAGAACGGGCGCACCCTGAGGTTCAGCTACACGCTCCTTCGCAAACAGTGGGGGTTGTGTGTGCGGGCGATGGTCACGGCGCTGGAGTACGACTACCAGCGCGAGCCGTCGGCAGCGTTTCCGCCGTTCCACGAGCGGATGCTGCGGGCGCGCCACCGTCTCGGCTAGGGCCCGGGTCGGTTCCCGGCCCCCGCATCAGGTGTCGCCCCTGCGCCGCGGCGAGCACCCGATCAGCTCGCGGTCGAGCCGCCTGGCGCACCCGCGCGCGTCGCGATCACGGCCCCATCCGTTGCCCGACCCTGCCCGCCCCCGCGTCCGCCACCCTCCGGGAAC
This sequence comes from Cryobacterium sp. TMT2-17-1, assembly GCF_004402765.1. Classification (NCBI taxonomy): domain Bacteria; kingdom Bacillati; phylum Actinomycetota; class Actinomycetes; order Micrococcales; family Microbacteriaceae; genus Cryobacterium; species Cryobacterium sp. TMT2-17-1. The sequence continues at coordinate 21,767 of NZ_SOGC01000039.1, read as the reverse complement.
TCGCGCCGGGCAGCGGCAGGCTGCGCCGGGCGTCCGGGCGACCCGCCCCGACGACCTGCCGCGCTGATCGACCAGCGACAGCCCCGCCACCGAGGCTAGGCTTGCAGAGCGGCAGTGCTTGATTGCCGTCAGATCTTGCGAGGTTCAGATGGCGTGGCTTGTCACCGGAGGTGCCGGATACATCGGTTCCCACATCGTTCGTGCTTTCCTGAAAGAGGGCATCGAGGTGGTCGTCATCGACGACCTCTCCAGCGGGCACGCTGAATTCGTGCCTGCCGACGTGCCGTTTGTGCGCGGCACCCTCCTCGACCGCGAGCTGCTGGTGCGCACCTTCGCCGAGCACACCGTGACCGGCGTCGTGCACGTCGCGGGTTACAAGTACGCCGGGGTCTCGGTGCAGCGCCCGCTGCACACCTACGAGCAGAACGTCACGGCCATGGCCACCCTGCTGGCGGTCATGCAGGAGTGCGAGGTCAAACGGATGGTGTTCTCCTCGAGCGCGGCCGTCTACGGCACCCCGCACACCGACCTGGTCACCGAGGAAACCCCGAAGAACCCCGAATCTCCCTACGGTGAGTCCAAACTGATCGGCGAATGGTTGCTGCGCGATCAGGCCGTCGCCGCCGGACTGCGCTACACGGCGCTGCGCTACTTCAACGTGGTCGGGTCCGGAGCGCTCGACCTGCGCGACACCAGCCCGCACAACCTCTTCCCCCTCGTCTTCGACGCGCTGATGGAGGGCCGCATCCCGAGCATCAACGGCGACGACTACGCCACCGCCGACGGAACGTGCGTGCGGGACTACATCCACGTGGCAGACCTGGCCCTCTCGCACGTGGCCGCGGCCCGGCACCTGGACGCCGGCGAGCCGGTGCTGCCCGTCTACAACCTCGGCAGCGGCGACGGAGTGTCGGTGGGGCAGATCATGTCCACCGTGGCGGCCGTCACCGGCATCGACTTCGCGCCCGTGATCGGTCCGCGCCGCGCGGGCGACCCCGACCGGATCGTCGCCTCCGGCGAACTCGCGGCCCGCGATCTGGACTGGGCCATGCGCCACAGCCTGGAGGAGATGGTGCAAAGCGCCTGGGAATCGCGGCAGGCGGCATCCGTCTCAGCGTTGTGACCAATCAAATCGCACCGATTTTCGCTCTTGGGCGAGTCGAAACCCTCCAACAAATATTGACGGTTTAGTATCAGCGACTTGACGGCAAGGAATTACACGGCTGTAATTAGGGCTGACGCGTAATTTTGGGCACATTTTGCAGTGGGGTGGATGACGATATGGCGCTATCAGAGTCTCGTGCCGGGGTACCGGAGGACTGGTTCATTGACCCGGTTCGTCTGGGTGTTCCCGGGGTCCGTAAGGAAGTGGGCGACGGCGATCTTCTGTCGTGGCAATCGGACTCGCTCTGCGCGCAGACCGATCCGGAGGCGTTCTTCCCCGAAAAGGGAGGGTCGACCCGCGATGCCAAGAAGATCTGCTCCTCGTGCGAGGTGAAAACCCAGTGCCTGCAATACGCGCTCGCCAACGACGAGCGGTTCGGAATCTGGGGCGGCCTGTCCGAGCGGGAACGGCGCAAACTGCGCAAGCGGGCCAGCTAGGCCTCAGACGGGCCGTAAAACGACCCACGGCATGCGAATCCGGACCCGACGCCGGCTGCGGCACCGGAGGCGAAGCAGTGTTTTTCAGGCTCGCCCCTCCCATTGCTCCTCATCGGGCCCGAACCAATCTAGGCTGTTCTCCATATGCATGCCAGAGTCACCGCCATCCTCGTTGCCCGTAACGGCGCCAAGCACCTCGACCGCACTCTCGAGGCGCTGAGTCGCCAGACACGTCAACCCGACGTCGTGATCACGGTCGACTGCGGATCGACCGACACTACGGCCGCGCTTCTGGCTGCCTACGCACCGACTCACTTCATCTCAGCGGATGCCGGACTCAGCTTCGGCGAGGCCATCGTCACGGCCGAGAGGGTCATCGCGCCCGCCGAGTCCGATAGCGAAATGCTGTGGCTCCTCGCCCAGGACAGTGCGCCGGAACCCGACGCCCTGACGGCCCTGCTCGGCGAACTGGAGATTGCGCCATCCGTTGCCGTGGCCGGTCCCAAGGTCATGGACTGGGACGCCGGCGACTATATCCACGAATTCGGGCAGTCCCTGACGCCCGGCGGTGCGACCGTCACCCTGGTGGAGAGCGAACTCGACCAGGGCCAGCACGATGGAATGGGCGACGTGCTCGCTGTGAGCGCCGGCGGCATGCTGGTGCGCCACCTCGTCTGGCAGCAGCTCGGCGGCTTCGACCCGGCCCTGCCGTCCGCGGACGACTCCCTCGATTTCTGTGTGCGCGTGCGGATGGCCGGTTACCGCGTCTCCGGCGTCGCCGCGGCTCAGGTGGCCTCAGCCGGAGACGGCGTTGCCGGCACCAGCGGCTCCTCCCGCGGCCGCGCGCGCCGCAAGCGCCTCCGTGCCATGCGCGCCGCGCAGCTGCATCGCCGGCTTGTCTACTCCCCGCGCTGGATGATCCCTCTGCACTGGCTGGCCCTGGTTCCCCTCGCGGTGCTGCGCTCGTTCGGGCAGTTGCTGCAGAAGGAACCCGGGGCGATTCTGGGTGAGTACTCCGCCGCGTTCGCCGCGGCTTTCAGCGGTCTGCGGGTGAGTGCTGCCCGGCGCCGCTTCGGTGCCACCCGCACCCTGGGCTGGGCGTCGATCGCCTCGCTGCGCGTGCCCACCGTCGAGGTGCGCCGCCGCCAGGCGCTCCGCCGTGAGGCCAGCCTCACCAGCGTGAACGGCGAGGTGCCCGAAATCCGCTTCATCTCCGGTGGCGGCGCGTGGACCGTGTTGGCCGCCCTGGTGGCCGGCCTCATCGTCCTGGGCCCTCTGATCGGCGCCCGCACCCTCACCGGCGGCGGGCTGCTGCCACTGTCGGACACCCCCGCCGAACTCTGGGGGAGCATCGGCTACGGCTGGCGCGACATCGGCCTGGGCTTTGTCGGCGGCGCCGACCCATTCGCCACGGTGCTGGCGGTGCTGGGCTCGCTCACCTTCTGGGCGCCGTCCTTCTCGCTCGTCCTGCTCCACTTCCTTGCCCTGCCGCTGGCCGCCCTCGGCGCCTGGCTTGCCGCGACCCGCCTCTCCGAGCGCGCGTCCATTCGCGCCATCGCCGCCGTGCTCTGGATGCTGTCGCCCACCTTCCTCAGCGCCCTCGCTGCCGGGCGTCCGGCTGCGATCCTCGTGCACCTGCTGCTGCCGTGGCTGTTCTTCGCCGGGTTCATGGCCGCCCGCTCGTGGTCGGCGTCCGGCTCCGCGGCCCTGCTGTTCGCCGCCATCGTGGCTGCGGCGCCGTCGCTCGCGCCCGCGCTCCTGGTGGTCTGGCTGATCGCCATGCTGCTCAGTGGGCGCAGTGGTATGCGGTTCATCGGCATCCCTCTGCCGGCGCTCGCCCTCGCGGCACCTCTGATCTGGAATCAGGGACTGCGCGGCAACTGGCTGGCCCTGCTGGCGGACCCGGGCCTGCCTCTGCCCGCCCCCGACGTCTCGGTGTGGCAGCTGTTGCTCGGCTTCCCGTCCGGTGAGCTCGGCGGGTGGACCCCGCTGCTCGAGACGCTCGGGCTGCCCGGTGTCGACGCGTCCGTGCTCGTGCCGGTGCTCCTGATCCCGCTGGCCGTACTCGGCGCCCTTGCCCTCTTCCTGCCTGGGGCCCGCGGCGCGAGCTTCGCGCTGCTGACCGCCCTGCTCGGTGCGGGCACGGCCATCGCCGCCAGCCAGCTCTCCCTTTCCTCGGTCGGCGGCCAGCCGGTCGGCATCTGGGCCGGCGCCGGGCTCAGCCTGTACTGGCTCGGACTGGTCGGCGCGGTCGTCTTCGCCCTGCGCGGCCTGCGCCGCTTCGCCATCGCCCCGGCGGTCACCGTGGTCGCCCTGCTCGTGATCGTGGTGGCGCCGCTGGTCGCAGCCCTGCCCCTCGGCACCAGTGTCGTGGCCGAGGGCATCGACCGCACCCAGCCCGCGTTCGTCAGCGCCGAGGCGCAGACGGATGCCCGGGTCGGCACCCTGCAGATCGTGCCGCAACCCGACGGGGGCATCCTCGCCACCATCGTGCGCGGTCCCGGCGCCACCCTGAACACCCAGTCCACCCTCAGCAGCACCGACGTGACCCTCAGCCCGCGGGAGGAGGAGCTGGCCACTTTGGCCGGAAACCTCGCCTCGCGCAGCGGGCTCGACGCCGCGGCCGGCCTGGCCGACTTCGGCATCCGTTTCGTGCTGCTTCGACCGGCCGCCGTCGCACCGGCCGGTCCCGGAAACACGGCGCCGGTCACCCCCGCGGCAGAAGAGACCGCCGGCCGCACCACGACCGCCCTCGACGGCAACGCCGCCCTGGCACCGGTGGGAGACACGGTCTTCGGCCGGCTCTGGCAGTACGAGGTGACGGATGCCCCGGTCCCCACCGCGGCCAACGGCGCCATCCCGGCCAACGCCGGCGGCACCCTCGGTCTGGTGTTCCTCGTCATCGCCGTGCTTGTGGTCGGGGCCACCGTGCTCCTGTCGATCCCCACCGGTGCGGGGCCGGAGGCGGTGCGTCAGGCCAGCCGGGACGCCATCCGCAACACGGCGAAGGCCCGCACCAGAGAGAACAAACGTATCGCCAAGGCGGCGGCCCGTAGGAAGCCCGCGCCCGGCTTCCGGCCCTCCACCGAGCGCGCCGTCACGCCCGCGGCGGCGGGCGCCTTCGACACAGCCGCACCGGTCACGTCGACTGAAGCCGTCCCTGGAACGTCACCGTACGTCGGTTCCGGTTCCGGTTCCGGTACCGGACCCGATTCCGGACCTGACACGGAAATCGGCGCCCGTTCGGAGGAGCACGACCATGCCCAGTAAAGGCGGAATCGCCCTGCTCGGGGCGCGGGCGGTGGCCGGATTGGTCGGTCTCGGCGTCGTCGTCGCATCCGTCGGCGCGGCAACCCTCGTCACCTGGCCCATGTTTGAGAAGGGGCCGTCGTCCATCATCGTGTCGCCGACTCCGAGCGAGCAGCAACGAGTCTGCCCGGGGCCGCTCCTCGTGCTGGCCGAGGATTCCAGCCAGGCACAGGCAGCCAGTTCCGTCGGAAGCGCTGCAGCCGTTTTCGGCGCCCATGCGGCGTCGGGCGAGCCGGGGTGGATCGAACCGGAGGTTACAGCCATCGCGGCCCCGGACAACGCGAACCCCGAATCGTTCGGCGCACCGCAGTTGCTGCGCGTGCCGACCCCGCCCGGGTCGGGGGCGGCACCGCTGGTCACGGGCAGCCAGTCCCAGATCGCGGGCGGCGAATCGCTCGGTGGCCTGGCCGTCGCGGGCTGCGGGGAGGCGGCCGGTGATAGCTGGCTCGTCGGCGGTTCCACCGACATCGGCCGCACCAGCCTCGTGCTGCTCAGCAACCCCACCACGGTCGTGGCCACCGTCGACCTGGCCGTGTTCGGCGAGACCGGTCAGGTGGATGCCCCCGGCTCCACCGGAATCCTCGTGCAGCCGGGCACCCAGCGGGTCGTTTCCCTCGCCGGACTGGCCCCCAACCTCCGCTCACCCGTGCTGCACGTGCAATCCAAGGGCGGCCAGGTGGCGGCCACGCTGCAGCAGAGCATTGTGCGCGGGCTGGAACCCGGCGGCGTCGACCTCCTCGGTCCCTCAAACGGCCCCGCCGAAGCCCTGGCGATCGCCGGCGTGATCGTCTCCAACGCTGCCGGATCGGATGCCCCCGACGAGGTCGGCGGTCTTAGTGACGACGTCACCTCGGTGCGGGTGCTTGTTCCCGGAACGGTGGCGGCGACGGTCCAGGTCGGTGTGACCGGTGCGACCGGCCAGGCGGCCGGGGCCTCGGTCCAGGTCGACATCCAGCCGGGGGTTGCCACCGAGGTGCCCCTGACCGGGCTCGTGCCCGGTACCTACTCGCTGGAACTGACCGCCAGCGAGCCGATCGTGGCCGCGGCGCAGAGTTCCGCGGCGGGTTCCGCAGGCCGCGACTTCGCCTGGTTCGCGTCGTCCGACGCTCTCGCCGACGAGTTCCTGGTGGCCGCCGCCGACGGCCCGTCCCCGCAACTCAACCTGGTCAACATGGGCACCGTCGACGCCACCTACACGGCCACCCCCGACAATGGCACATCCAGCACAGTGGCGGTGCCGGCCGGCGGCTCGGCCACGATGCCGTTGGAGCAGTCGCAGCGCTACCTCGTGTCCGGCGGCACCTCGACCGTGGCTTCGGTGGCCTACGCGGGCGACGGGCTGCTCGCGGCATTCCCGCTGAGCCAGGCCGGGCCGCTGGCGGCCCCGATCCGGGTCTACCCCCGCTAACCGTCTTCCAACCTCTGGAGATCCCGTGATCGAGACCACCAGCACCACCACTAGCACCACCAGCACCGCCGACGTGGGCGTCGCCGTCATCGGCGGGTCCGGACTGTACCGGCTCTTCGACGCCGGCACCGAGACATCCGTCGACATCATCACGCCCTATGGCCCTCCCTCGGCGTCGATCTCCATCGGATTGCGGGCCGGCCGGCGGGTCGCCTTCCTGGCCCGGCACGGCGGCGACCATTCGGTGGCGCCGCACCTGATCAACTATCGGGCCAACATCTGGGCGCTCGCGTCGCTGGGCGTGAAGGCCATCATCTCCTCGTCGGCCGTCGGCGGCGTCAGCCCCGCATACCCGCCGGGGATGCTGGTGGTGACCGACCAGTTCATCGACCGCACCTCGGGCCGTGCCGACACCTTCTACGACCAGGGCACGGTCGCGCACCTGGCCGCGGCCGACCCGTTCGATCCGGAGTTGCGCCGCCTCGCGATCGGCGCGCTCGCGACGCTGGAGGAGAACTTCGCACCCACCGGCACCTGCGTCGTGATTCAGGGCCCGCGGTTCTCCACCCGGGCGGAATCGCTCTGGTTCCGCGCCGCGGGCGCGCACACCGTCAACATGACGCAGTACCCGGAGGTCGTCCTGGCCGCCGAACTCAACATGGGCACGGTCAATCTCTCCTTCGTCACCGACGCCGACGCAGGCCTGGCCCCGGTGCCCACCGTTCAAACCGACACCGCTCAGATCGACACACCTCAGGCCGAGGTCGAGGCCGACCCGGATACCGTTTCCGCCAGCCTGGTCTTCACGCGTCTCCGGGCCGCCCAGCCGCGGATCCTGGCCGCGATCGACGGCATCCTGCGTGCCCTGCCCGAGAATTTCTCCCCTCGCGAGCTGATCGCCCCCGAGCAGGTCGGCGTCGTGCTCGATCGTCGTCCTGCACCTGCCCCTGCCGCGCCGGCCGGAGCCGACGCGTGACCCGGCGCCTGCTCGTCACGGGTGGGGCCGGTTTCATCGGCGGCGCGATCGTCCGGGACGCGCTCGCCCGCGGCTGGCAGGTACGGGTGCTCGATTCCCTCCGCAGTGACGTGCACGGTGGACTCCCGGTGCTGCCGAACGGTGTTGACGTGATCGTCGGCGACGTGACCGACGCATCCGTCGTCGCGCTCGCTCTCCGCGACACGGATGCCGTCTGTCACCAGGCCGCGAAGGTCGGCCTCGGCGTGGACTTCGCCGACGCCCCCGACTATGTGCACAGCAACGAGGTCGGCACGGCCGTTCTGCTCGCGGTGATGACCGAGGCCGGGATCAACCGGTTCGTGCTGGCCTCCTCGATGGTGGTCTACGGGGAGGGAAGCTACCGCGGCTCGGAGGGTTTCACGCGTCCGGGACCGCGCCGCGAGGCCGATCTGCTGCGAGGCGTGTTCGACCCCGTCGATGAGGCCACCGGTGAGGCCCTCGAGCCACTGCTCATCTCCGAGGACGACCCGCTCGACCCGCGCAACGTCTACGCGAGCACCAAGCTGGGACAGGAATACCTCGCGTCGGCATGGGCCCGCGCCACCGGAGGCCGGGCCGCGGCGCTCCGTTACCACAACGTCTACGGGCCGGGGATGCCGCAGAACACGCCCTACGCGGGTGTCGCGTCGTTGTTCCGCTCGGCGCTGGAACGCGGCGAGGCCCCACGGGTCTACGAAGACGGCGGCCAGCGTCGCGACTTCGTGCACGTCGCCGACGTCGCCTCGGCCAACCTCGCCGCGCTCGACTGGACCGCCGGCATCGAGCCGTCCACTTTCCGCCCCTTCAACGTGGGCAGCGGCGTCGTGCACACCATCGGCGAGATGGCCGCGGCCCTCAGCGTGGCCACCGACGGACCGACCCCCGTCGTCACCGGGCAATTCCGGCTCGGCGATGTGCGCCACATCACTGCCTCCTCGGGGCGACTCCGCCGCGAACTGGACTGGGCACCCAGCATTTCATTCGAGGAGGGCATGCGCGCTTTCGCGAACGCGCCCCTGCGCGCCGCCGTCACCCGGTAGCCCCGGTATGAACCAATTCGACGGAGATTTTGCCGAAAAGAGTCGGTTTGAGGCCGAAAACAGGGTTTATGGGCAAAATCTCCGTCGAATTCGTTCGGGGCGTCCGGCGCGGATCAGCGCGTAGCGATCGGATGCCGCGGCAACAGCACCTCGAACCGGCACCCGCCGGGCACGTTCCGCACCCGCACTTCGCCGTGGTGCGCCCGCACGATCCCCTGCACGATGGCCAGGCCGAGGCCAGCGCCGCCGGTGCCCAACGGTTCGGCCACCGGGGTGCGCGGACCGCTCGCCCGCCAGCCGGCTTCGAAGACCCGGCTGAGGTCCTGCTCGGGGATGCCGCCAGCGGCATCCGTTACCGAGATCACGGCGTGGTCGGTGGCACCGGCACCCGATCCGGTGCTGGCCGTGACCGAGACCACGATCGAGCTGCCGGCCGGCGAATGCTGGATGGCGTTCATGACGAGGTTGCCGACCACCCGGGACAGTTCGCGCGGGTCCGCGAGGATGGTCAGCCCCTTCTCTCCGGCGAATCGCAGGTCGAGCGACTTGGCCTGGGCGATCGGCCAGAGTCCGGCGACGGTGTCGCTGATCAGGTCGTAGAGCGAGACCGGCTGCAGCCTCAGGCGCAGGGTGCCGGAGTGGATTTTCGACAGCTCGAACAGGTCGTCGACCATGCCCGTGAGCCGGTCCACCTGCCCGCGCATCTGCGTGTAGTACCGTTCCGGGTCCTCGACCATGCCATCCTCGAGGGCTTCGGCCATGGCACGGATGCCCGCGAGCGGCGTGCGCAGGTCATGAGAGATCCAGGCGATCAGCTCGTGCCGTGACTCCTCGATCTGATTCTCGCGGACACGGGATTCGGCGAGGTGTTCCCCGGTCGCGGCCAGCTCCCCGGCCAGCGCCGTGAACTCGTTGTTGCTGTGCCGGTCGGTCGCCGCGACCCGTTCGCCGCGCTCGATGCTGGCCGCGGCCGAGCGCAGGGAGCGGCTGTCCCGGGCGAGCTGACGGCTGAGCACCGCGGCCATGGCCAGCGACACCAGTCCGGCGACACTGGCCACGGAGTAGAAGACCGTGAGGTCGTGCCGGGAGACGTATGTCTGCGAGGCGACCGCCGCCATCCCGCCGACGACCGACACCACCGTGGCAAGGGCGATCACCATCAGCTGCAGTACGAGGGAGGTGCGGGAAAGCAGGCGCAGGGTGAGCAGGCCGGCGCCGCCGACGACCACCGCGCAGGCCAGCGTGAACAGCGAGACCGTGAGGAGCACATCCGGTGTCATGACTGCCGCCCCGTGGGAGCCAGCGGAACCGGGTCGAACCGGTAGCCGACCCCCCAGACCGTGTTCAGCAGCCGGGGCTGCGCCGGGTCAGCCTCGATCTTCTCCCGCAGCCGGCGCACGTGCACCGTCACCGTGGACAGGTCGCCGAACTCCCAGCCCCAGACGGAACGAAGCAGGTCCTCTCGGCTGAGCACGGTGTGCGGTCGCCTGATCAGGTGGGCCAGCAGGTCGAATTCCCGCGCGGTGAGCACCAGTGGCTCGCCGCGCAGCCGCACCTCGTGCGCCTGCGCGTCCAGGGCGAAGTCGCCGGCCGAGACCAGACCGGCCGGCACGGCGGGCGCGGTGCTCCGGCGCAGCACCGACTGCACCCGCAGCACGAGTTCGCGCGGGGAGAACGGTTTGGTCAGGTAGTCGTCGGCGCCGGCCTCGAGGCCGTCGATGCGGTCCTCCTCCTGGTTGAGGGCGGTCAACATGATCACCGGGATCTCCCAGTCCCCGCGGATGCGCCGGCACACCTCGATTCCGTCCAGGAGTGGCAGCATCCGGTCGAGCACGACCAGGTCTGGCCGCAGCTGTTCGGCTTTCGCGAGCCCGTCCAAGCCGTCTGCCGCCTCGTCGACCACGAACCCGGACGCCCGCAGATACCGGCAGACGATCTCGGACACCGTCGGGTCGTCGTCGACGACGAGGATGCGGCGCTCGAGAGGCGGTAGCGGGCGCAAATCGCCCGGGGGCAGGGAAGGAGGCACGAAATCAGGATAGAGCGGCAGGCACCGGGTGTGCCGGGCCGGAGCAGGCGACACCGTTTCTTCCTCACTCCGTAATCTCTTTGGCCGTTTCGGCGGAGCCGGCCCCCATAGTGTCGACCCATGACTGTGTTCCAGGTGGACCTCGTGCTGCCATGCCTGAACGAGGCCGACGCCCTGCCCTGGGTGCTGTCGCGACTCCCGGAGGGGTATCGGGCCATCGTCGTCGACAACGGCTCGACCGACGGATCGGCTGAGATCGCCGCCATGGCCGGCGCCCAGGTCGTGCACGAGGCGCGCCGCGGCTTCGGAGCCGCCGCTCACGCGGGCCTCCTGGCGGCCACCGCGCCGATTGTCGCCTTCTGCGACGCCGACGCGTCGATGGACCCGGCCGAACTGCCGCTCCTGGTCGATCCCGTGCGGGCCGGATCCGCCGACCTGGTGCTCGGCCGCCGCCGGCCCGCGACCGCCAAATCCTGGCCGCTGCACGCGCGCCTCGCCAATTCCAGTCTGTCCTGGCGTCTGCGCCGAATAACAGGGGTGAACATCCATGACCTCGGCCCCATGCGCGCCGCGCTCCGCGAATCCGTGCTGGACCTCAATCTCCAGGACCGCCGCAGCGGGTATCCGCTGGAGATGTTCTTGAAGGCGGCGTCGGCGAACTGGCGCATCCTCGAGGTTGACACGACGTATTCGCCCAGGGTCGGCCGCAGCAAGGTGACCGGAACCGTGCGCGGCACCCTGACCGCGGTCAATGACATGTCCGCCCTCCTCCGGGAGACGCGCCGATGACGACCATCGTCGTGATCGCCAAGGAATGCCTTCCCGGTCGGGTGAAGACCCGGCTGCACCCGCCGCTGAGCCTCGAACAGGCCGCCGATCTGGCGGCGGCCAGCCTCGACGACACTCTCGCCGCGGTCGCCACCCTGCCCGCGACCCGCCGCATCCTGGCCTTCGACGGTGTGATTGCGCCGAACGCAGCCGCCGGCTACGAGATCCTGCCACAGGTGGAGGGCACCCTCGACCTGCGGCTCGCGGCCGTGTTCGACGCCTGCGAGGGTCCCATGCTGCTGGTCGGCATGGACACCCCGCAGGTCACCCCCGCCCTGCTCGAACCCGTCTTCACCGACTGGACCGATGACGTGGATGCCTGGTTCGGCTTCGCGAACGACGGCGGCTTCTGGGCGCTCGCCCTGAACGACCCGACCGGCGACCTGATCCGCGGCGTGCCGATGTCCCGGGACGATACTGGCGCTGTGCAGCTGAAACGGCTGACGGATGCCGGGTTGCGCGTGAACCTGCTGCCTACCCTCACCGATGTGGACACCATCGAAGACGCCCACCGGGTGGCGGGGATCGCGCCCACCGGCAGATTCGCCACGGCTCTGGCCGCCATGATGCCGCCGAGCCCGACGGACAATTTCCGATGACGCTGCTGGCCGCACAACTCGAGGGGGAGTGGGCCGAACCGACCACCTTCGGTGCCGGCGGCGCGGAGCCCTATGCCGCCGCGCTGCGGAACGCCGACAACGTGCTCTACCTGCGCCGGATATCCTCCGGCGAGCACGCCACCATCGACGCCGGTCGGTGGAGCGCCGACGCCGACGACACCGACCTCTGCCTGCTCGACGGGATCACCGGCCCGGTGCTCGACATCGGCTGCGGCCCCGGCCGCATGGTGCGGGCCGCCATGGGGCTGGGGCTGACCGCGCTCGGCCTCGACGTGTCGGCGACCGCCGTGCGCATGGCCGCAGACGCCGGCCTCGACGTGTTGCAGGGCAGCGTCTTCGACCCTCTGCCGCTGGAGGGTGGCTGGGCGGCCGCGCTGCTCGTCGACGGCAACATCGGAATCGGCGGCGACGCATCCGTTCTGCTCACGCGCTGCGCCGACCTGCTGGCGCCGGACGGCGTTCTCCTGGTCGAACTCAGCCACGACCCGGCCCGGGACGACAGCTACCTCGGCACCATCGAGGATTCAACCGGGAGCCGCAGCGCCGTGTTCCCCTGGGCGGAAATCGGCATTAACGGCCTCCGCGACCGTGCCGGAGCGACCGGTCTGGTCGTGGCTCAGGACTGGCGGCTGGACGGCCGCTGGTTTGCGCGCCTGCTGCGAGCGTAGAGCACGACCGACCAGACCGTCGCGACCAGGGCGACGGCCACCCAGAACAGAGCGAGGTTCCGACCGTAGTCGAGCGGAAGGATGCTCGGATTGTTCGAGGTGAGCGACCGGGCGACGATCGCGGGCACCACGATCAGCGTCATGATCGAGCCGACCACGATGGCGGCCTGCACGACCAGCACGATCGTGCCCGTGACGCGGCGCCCCGCGCGGCGCAGCAGAAGGCCGCAGAAGAAGACCAGGGGCGCCAGCACGGCGTCGTGCAGCACGATCGCCGCGCCGATCCAGAGCGCCACCCCGGGCAGTCGGGTGATCCGCACTGTGTCGAACAGAACGTAGAGGCCGAAGAGGAGCCCGGACGTGCCGAGCAGGATCAGCGTGGTGCGGGCTGCGCGCATCCGTCGGTCGCCGGCGTGGGGGAGCGCGGTGGTCGCGCGTGCTGTTGTCATACCTGCGGTGTTCATGCGGTGATCGCCTCGATCCGGCTCAGCCATTTGGTTTGCAGCACTCCGGGCCGTCCCGGGGCGATCATGCGTGCCGGGTAACCGTGCTGCAGGTCGAGCGTCTCGCCGTTCAGCTCGAGCGCCACCAGGGTCAGCGGGTCCCGCACGTATTCCGGTCCCATCTCGGTCTTCTTGAAGCTGCCGCGCTCTTCGAGACTGATCAGGCGAAAGGATGCGCCGGTGTCGGCGCCGACCAGGTCGGCCAGTTCCGACAGGCGAACCCCGCGCCAGAGCGCCAGTTGGCTCCAGCCCTCGACGCAGGCGATCGGCAGTTCCACCTCGGTCTGCGGCAGGGCCTCGAGCTCGGCGCGGCTGAAGCTGCGCTCCACGCCACCGGCAGCGAGGGTGAGCACCCAGCCGGCGGCGACGGCCGACGCGGTGACCTTTGCCTCCTCGGCCGTGCGGTTCACCGGGAGGCCCTGCGGGCCGACGCCCTTCTTGCGCGGACCGAACACGTTCACCGCGTCCAGAGGCGCAAAGGTCTGGCCGGCGGTCAGCCCCACCACGGCGGCGCAGGCGATTCCGACGGTGGTGAGGAAGCCCCGGCGACTCACGGTCGTCGTCTCGCTCACGGTCTTCGTCTCGCTCACGAACGGGGGCGTGGCGTCGATCCAGGCGATCAACCGGCCCGTCACACCGGACGGACGTCCGCTGCCCCAGAGCCGCACCGCCTCGACGTCGGCCGGTGACTCAACGTCGCTCGCGGCATCCGTTGCCTCGTGCTCGGCAGCGGCGCGCCCGTTCCAGAACCGTGTGATGATCGGCAGCTTGATGCCGATGTGCAGTACCAGCAGTCCCACCAACACCCAGCCGAGGGCGTAGTGCACCTCGCGGAAGGGAAAGGGCCACGGGTACCACTGGTAGGTGTTGATCAGGCCGATGGTGATCTGCACCAGGGATGCGCCCACGAAGAGGGCGATCGACGCGCGTTCGAGCAGGTGTAGGAACGATTTCACCGGCGGCCACTGGAACAGGTCGGGGAAGACGATGTAGAGCTTGGCCAGCAGCAGCGGGAAGCATGCGATGCCGGCCACGATGTGCGTGCCCTGGGTGATCTGGTAGAGCGACGCGGGCCGGGTCGGGAACCGCATCCACGGCAGCGGCTCCTGCAGGAAATGGCTGTACAGGCCGGTGCCGAAGCAGACGATGAACGCGGCGCCGAGCAGCCGGCCGATCACGACCGCCAGCCGGGGATTGCGCACCGGGGAGGCCAGCGCGCGCTGGGCCTCGTACATCATTCGTCTCATGGTTCCATTGCATCATCCGGGGTGCCCGGAGAGGCGGCGCAATCCTTACGGTCCGGTGACGCGCACCGGGACGGTTGGGCCCGAATGCCCGGGTTCCGTCAGGATGGCAGGGTGCGTATCGCCGTTGTCTCCCTCCTCCTTGCCGCCAGTGCGGCCCTGACGGCCTTCAGCGTGCTCGCGTATGACCTGTTCAAGCCGGGACGCGACACGGTGCCTCTGGTCATCTGCACCAGCGGGCTGTGGCTGCTTTTCGCGCTCGCCGTGGTTCTGCTGCGCGGGGTGCGGGGCCGGGCCGTGGTCGTGCTGATCCTGGCGGGTTCGGTCGGGATCGGGGCCGCGGCCATGGTCGGTCCGCCGAACACGAGCACGGACTCCGCGCGCTACGCCTGGGACGGCATCGTCGCCACCGCGGGCATTTCGCCGTATGCCTACACGCCGGCCGACGATCGGCTCGACGCCCTGCGCCCCGACTGGTTGTTTCCGGCTCCAGAGCTGACCGCGGCCGGCGATCTCGTGTGCGTCGGCGAACGCATCCAGACGGCGCTGAAAAGCGAGTCCGACGAGATTCTCTGTTCGGCACTGAACCGCACCGGAGTGCCCACGATCTATCCGCCGGCCGCCGAGATCTTCTTCGCCGGCGTCCGGGCGGTCACCGGGCCGAATGCGGAGTACTGGCCCCTGCAACTGACGGGCCTCCTGCTCAGCGTCGGCACCACGGTGATGCTGCTGGTCGGGATGCGCCGCCGCGGCATCGACCAGCGGTTCGCCGCGCTTTGGGCCTGGTGTCCGCTCGTGGCCACGGAAGCGGTCACGAATTCCCACATCGACATGCTCGGCGTCGTCTTCACGTTGAGCGCGGTGTTCCTGGTCACCGGCCGGCGCTATTGGAGCGGTGGGATCGCGCTCGGCGCGGCGATCGCGACCAAGCTGATTCCCGTGCTCGCGGCCCCTGCCATGCTGCGGCGCCAGGGGTGGAAGGTCGCCGTGGCCGCCGTGGCCACCTTCCTGCTGCTGTACGTGCCGTATGTGCTGACCACCGGTATCGGGGTGCTCGGCTATCTGCCCGGCTACCTCTCCGAGGAAGGGTACGAGGACGGCACCCGCTTCGCCCTGCTCTCGCTGGTCGCCCCGGGCGGCTCGGCCGTCATCGTTGCCGGTGTGCTGCTTTTCGTCATCGCCGTGCTCGTGATCTGGAAGACGGACCCCGACCAGCCCTGGCTGGGCCAACTTGCCATGATCGGCAGTGCGCTGCTCATTCTGAGCCCGCGGTACTCCTGGTATGCCCTGCTGCTGCTGCCGTTCATCGCCCTCAGCGGCCGCTGGGAATGGCTTCTGGTGCCGATGGCCCTCACCCTCCGCTTGCTGGTCCCGTCGATTCCGCTTACCCGGGTGGCCATCGCCACGGCTATCGTCGTCATCGTCGTCATGTCGATCCACCGCGCCCGCCCCGAGGTGGCACGACGCCTGTTCCGCCCGATCAGAACGGTACCGGCACGTCCGAATCCGGCTCGCGCGCCTTCTTCACCTTCTACTCTTCCGGCTTCTCCTCCTTCTCCGCCGGATGCCCCGCCGGGCGGATGATCGTGGCTGGTTCGCTGAGGAGGGCGCGCCCGGTCGGTGACGTCTTCTTCAGCGTCCCGTCGGGCAGGTGCACGGAGCATCCCCGAGTCGCGTTCCGGGCCGTGATCTCGGAATACCGGCGGGCTCCATTGACCTGCGCGGCGAATCGGGCGTCGACTCGGGCGGACTCCGCCTGCGTCGCCTGAATCGCCTCGAAGTGTCGCCCCGGGCCTCGAACTTCTCGCTGTAAGTGGGCTTCATGAGGGAGACGCTACGGGTATCCACTGACATTCCATGCCCCAGATCGGCACCAGTCATCGCTCTGTGGATAACCCGATGACGCCCATATTGTGAAGGAGAAGAGGGGCCACGGCGCAATCCGTTTAACTGTCCGCCGCTGGCATCGGTCACACGGCCCTCACCTCGCATCCGCTGTGTGACGTAAACGCGGAGATTTTCGCGAAATGCCGGTTGTGGCGCCTGGGTGTGCGGCGTGTTGCGAAAATCCCCGAAGTTAGCGACCGCGGCCGCCCCGGATGCCCCGGGCGGGCGGCAGAACCGGGCCGCCGGGCCGCCGAGCCGCCGGGCCGCCGGGTCAGCGTCTCGACCACAGCGAGCAACACAAGGAAGGGCCCGCTGCGCATCTGCGCAGCGGGCCCTTCCTGAAAAGCGGTGTTACTTGGTGGCGACCGTGATCTTCGCGATGCCGACCAGGAGCTGGTCAGCGACAGCATCCGTCATGAACGTGTCGTTGAGCAGGCCGGCGGCCTCAGCCGAGATGTGCACGGTGGTGCCCTCGAGGATGGCGTTATCGCCGTCCATCTGGAGCGGCTTCAGGGTCCCGCCGTAGAGGTTGAAGAGGAGGACCTGAGTGGCGGCTGACTCTCCGTTGACGCTCACGTCACCGAACAGCTTGCTGGTGCCCGGGTCGATCGTGAAGTTGGTCAATTCGACCGTGGTCTCGCCGGCGGTCAGTGAGAAGCCGGAGCCCTCGTGCTCGATGGAGCCCTGGACGAAGGGCCGGTAGTCCTCTTCGGGGTCGTAGTAGTCCACGTTTCCACCGGTGATCGGGAAGTGCAGGCTGCCGTCGGTCAGGGTGGCGGTGCCCACGGTGCCGGGGGTGAGGCCGAGGCTGGTCAGCGCCGCAGCGAAGTCGGCGTCGAGGAGAACGGACGTGTCGACGCCCGACAATGCGGGGATCGAAGCGAGGGCCTTGGGGGTTGCTCCCTCGGAGGAAGGGGAGGAAGAGGAGGAGGAATTCTCGGCCGGGGCGGTCGCATCGGCTGTGGTCGAGCAGGCGGAGAGGCCGGCGATGAGGAGGCCCGCGGTGGCGAGGCTGAGCGTGGTCTTGGTGAATGAGCGCATGAGAAAATCCTTAGGGTCTGTGGTTGGGATTCAGCGGTTCTTGGTGCTGAATGAGGTTCGGTCCCCTCCGTCAAACGGTTTGGAATTAGTTCAAATTGGGGCAAACTTCGGCCACAAGCTCCGTAATTACGGGGATCCGGGCACAAAAAAGCGACCGAGCGCACTCCGGCCGCCGCCAGCAAAAGACGCGAGCGGAACCTTAGAAGTGCCGGAACCGATCCGGCGCCAGGTCCCACGGGTCCTTGCCGAGCAGCTCGGCGATCGCGCGGAACACGCAGCTCTCGATCACCATCCGCCGGTGCAGGTCGTCGTTCCGATGCAGCCGCGTCAGGCGCTGGATCGGCAAACGGTAGAAGACCACGCGACGCTCCGCGGCGTTCACGGCCCAGCGCTCCACTCCGATGGCCGGCAGCACCGAGGAAGGACCGGCCGCAACCACGAACCTCACATCACCCAGCTGCTCCGGCCAGACCGAGCGGAGGTAGTCAACGGTTGACGCCACGGTCATATCGAAGGTGTCGATGCGCGTCTGCAGAGGCGGCAAATAAGGCCCGGTCGCCGAGCTGCGGATGCCCCGGCCGTGCCGGTCCCGACCTCGCCCGCGCTGAACGGGGGCCGGCGTCGATACGGCGGAACGGCGAACTCGAGACATGCCCTCATCCTAGTTCGACCCGTTGACGGGTATCCTGTAGCCAATGTCATTCCGGCCCTGCTCCCGTGTCGCCTGCTCGGAGGAATCCGCCGCGACTCTCACTTTCGACTATGCCGACGCGATGGCCGTCCTCGGTCCGCTTGCCGTGCAGCGCGAGCCGCACACCTTCGACCTCTGCGCCCGGCACGCCCGGCTGACCGCAGCCCCGCAGGGCTGGCAGCTGGTGCGCCTCCGCACCGACGGGCCGGCGACCGAGCCGGCCGACGGGCCGGACGCACAGCCGGCCGCCGGGCCGGACGCCGAGTCGGGATCCGCGGAATGACGGACCAGACGGATGCCGCCGCCTGCCTGGGCGCCGTCGTCGGCCCGGGCGAGGTGTGCGGCACGACTGCCGCACCGTTGACCGCGCAGTTGGTGGCTGCCCTCGCCGCTGCCTTCGTCGACGAAGTCGGTGCGCAGAGCCGCGAGGTACTCCTCGGTCACGGCCGGGGCGAGGCGGGCGAGCTCGTGGCCGCCTTCACCCGGGGTGCGGAAGCCCGAGGGGCCACCGTCGTCGACCTCGGCGTGTGCTCCACCGACGAAATTCGATTCGGCTCGGGAGCCCGAAACGCCCCGGCCGCCCGGATCACCGCCTCCTCGCTCACCATGCTTCGGGCGGGTGCCCAAGAGATCGGGCACGACCACGGTCTCGGCGCCATTCGTGACCGCGCCGTCGGCTATCTGGCCGCCGGGCCGGCCCCGGTGGCGACACCCGGCCGCCGCCGCGAGTTCGACCTGCTGCCCGACTACGCGGCCGGGCTGCGCGCGCTCGTCGGGCTCACCGGCATCCGCCCGCTCACCGTCGTGGTCGACGCCGGCCGCGGCGCCGCCGCCGTCACGGTGCCCTACGTTTTCGGCGACGATGTCCGCGAAGCTGCCGGAGACCCGGCCGGCGGCGCCTCCGCGGCGGCGGACCCCGCCGAAACACCGCGCGCAGCAGCCCTCACCATCGTCCCGCTCTTCTTCGATCAGGGCCCGGACCTCCCGCCGCACACCATCGACCCTGCCGACCCGGCCACCCTCACCGATTTGCGGAATGCCGTGATCCAGCACGAGGCCGACCTCGGGCTCGGCTTCGACGCCGACGGCGGCCGCTGCGTGGTGGTCGACGAGACCGGGTGCGTCGTGCCCTCGTCCGCGATCGGCGCCGTGCTCGCCCGGCGCGCCATCGCGAGCGCGCGGATTGAGGACCCTGGCCGGGATGTGGTGGTTCTGCACGACCTCAACGTCTCCCGCTTCGTGGCGGAGACGATCGAGGCGGCCGGTGCGGCCGCGGTCCCCACCTCGGTCGGCGGATCCCTGATGCGGGCCGAGTTGCGGGCCACCGGGGCAGTGTTCGGGTTCGGGTACTCCGGCGACTACTACTTCCCGCAGTTCTGGTGCGCCGACAGCGGTCTGCTCGCGGCCCTGCACGTTCTGGCGGAGCTCGGATTCCAGCCCCGCCCGTTGTCGGCGCTGGCGGCGGATGCCATGCCCTACGCCCATTCCGGCGAGATCAGCATGGCCGTCGACGACCTGCCCGGGGTCTACGCGCGCGTCGTCGACGCCTACACGGGTTCCGCCGACTTCGAGGAGATCGACGGCCTTACGGTCATCGGCCTCACGAGCGTCGACGAACCGTTCTGGTGGTTTAACGTGCGCCCATCGCGCACCGAGCCGGAGCGAGCGCCGCAGCAGCAACAGAAGCAGGTGCGGCCCGAGCTGCGACTCACCGTGGAGGCCGGGACCCCTGAGGTGATGGTGCGCATCCGCGACGAAGTCCTCGCACTCATGCCCGCCGATTAATCGCACGTTACAAGCACGTTTCCACCCGCGGGTTGATTTCGGCGCCGGTAATCGCCGGTCATACGCTGACTCACGAAGCACCAATGGATAGCAGTCGGCCCCACCGTCGGGGTGGCAGCATCCCACTGAAACTGGAGTGACATGGCCAACGAGACAGACACAGACCGCACTGCCGCAAAAAAGGGCGGGGGAGGCCAGCAGCTGTCCAAGTCCCTGAAACCGCGACACCTCTCGATGATCGCAATCGCCGGCGTGATCGGAGCCGGCCTTTTCGTCGGGTCCGGAGCTGCCATCCAGCAGGCCGGGCCGGGCATCCTCGTGGCCTACTCGGCCGCGGGACTGCTTGTTATCCTGGTCATGCGGATGCTGGGCGAAATGGCGGCGGCGCATCCAGAAACCGGTTCGTTCTCTACCTACGCCGACAAAGCCCTCGGTCGCTGGGCGGGGCTGAGCATCGGCTGGTTGTACGCCTGGTTCTGGATCATCGTCCTCGGCATCGAGGCCACGGCCGGCGCCGCCATCGTGCACCGCTGGGTGCCGGAGGTCGACCAGTGGGTCTGGGCACTCCTACTGATGGTGCTCCTCACGGGCACCAATGTCGCCTCCGTGAAAATGTTCGGTGAATTCGAGTTCTGGTTCGCGTCGATCAAGGTGGCGGCCATCGCCGTCTTCCTGCTGCTCGGCGTCGTGGCCGTCCTCGGGTTGATGCCCGGGGTCGCGGCCCCCGGCCTGAGCAACCTCACCGGCAACGGTGGGTTCTTCCCCAGCGGTAGCGGCGCCGTCCTCGGCGGCGTGCTCGTGGTCGTTTTCTCGTTCTTCGGCGCCGAAATCGCCACGATCGCTGCCGGCGAGTCCGAGAACCCGGTCGACGCGGTCAAGAAGGCTGTCAAATCCACCGTCTGGCGCATCCTCGTCTTCTACATCGGATCCATCGCCGTCGTCGTCACGCTGCTTCCGTGGAACAGCGCTTCCGTGGCCAAGAGTCCCTATGTCGCTGTGATCGAGCTCTACGGAATCCCCGGGGCCGGCACGATCATGGACATCATCGTGCTTACCAGTGTGCTCTCCTGCCTGAACTCGGGTCTCTACACCGCGAGCCGCATGCTTTTCTCCCTGTCGGAACGCGGGGACGCACCCCCGGCGTGGTCGAAAATCTCCGTCCGCGGCGTGCCGCGCGCCGCCGTCTTGTCTTCCACCGTCGTCGGGTTCATCACGGTGGGTCTGAACTACATCGCGCCCGACACGGTCTTCCTTCTCCTCGTCAACACCTCTGGCGCGATCGCGCTTCTCGTCTGGCTCGTCATCGCCGTGTCGCAGCTGATCCTGCGACGGCGCATGGGCACGGATGCCGCCAGTCGCCTGAGCCTGAAGATGTGGGCCTTCCCCTACCTGACCTGGCTGGCTATCGGCGCCATCGTTGCACTGCTCGCGGGCATGGCCATTCTCGAACGCACCCGCATGGAACTCCTGATGTCCCTCCTGCTTGCGGGCGTCGTGGTCGGCATCGGCCTGTGGAAGTACCGCGGGGACAGGGGCGCCGCCCACCCCGTTGCGGATGACTCGGTTTCCGCCGAAGTGAAGAACGACGAGGCCGAGACTCTTGCCCCGAGCGGCACTGCCGCTGTGCTGAAATAGGGTGCCGTCCCGGCTGCACGGAAGCCGTGTTTCCGCCCCGTTGGGGCGTGACACGCCCGGGCGGTTGCTGGTTTTGACGGCCTGGTGTGTCGGCCGTAATGTATTCAAACGTACCCCACAGGTGCGGAAAGCCGCAGAGCTTCCCGGCCTCATGTGGAACCACAGTTTTTCGCTTCGTCTCATGCTTGTTCCTGTCTCAGGTGGGTGTGGGGGAGGCCTAAGATGGTAACTCTCTCCGGCTGCGTGTTTGGTCTGGTGGGTGGTTGTCCGAGTCGCTTTGGCGCACTCGGAATCGGCTGCTTTCCGTGATTTGACAGGGTGTGGCCGGGCAGCTAAGTTATGTAAGTTGCCTCGAAGCGACAGCCCCTGTGGGGTTTGAAGTCGAGTGCGTCCGATCCTTGAGAACTCAACAGCGTGCACAATGTCAAATGCCAAAAACCTCGGCCGTAGGGCTCCTTTCTAGGGGGTACCGCGGAAGAG
>NZ_SOGC01000017.1:0-1122 GCF_004402765.1 Cryobacterium sp. TMT2-17-1 | reverse complement strand
GGTCCACGGTCATCGTGGTGACCTCTTCGCCGTCGAGCAGGATCGAGCCACTGTCGACGGTGTATTTCGGGTGACCGGCGATCGTATAGGCGAGGGTGGACTTGCCGGACCCGTTCGGGCCCATGATGGCGTGGATCTCACCCTCGTTGATGGTCAGGTTCACCCCGTGCAGGATCTGCTTGGTGCCCTGGTCGGTCCAGACGCTGACGTGCAGGTCGATGATCTGTAGAACTGACATGAAATTCTCTTTCGTTCTCCGGCGCGTACGCCGACAAGTTGGGTGGCCGATCGGCCGGTGCGGGACTGGGCCCGCGTCAGACGGCTACGGTGACGGCTGGGTCGATGTAGACCACGCCGTCGACCAGGTCGACCTGGTAGACCGGGACCGGCTCGTAGGCCGGGAGGTTGAGCGGCTTGCCGGTCTTCAGGGAGAACTTGGAGCCGTGGGCCCAGCATTCGACGGTGTCGCCCTCGACGAAACCTTCGGACAGGGAGATGTCGCCGTGGGTACAGGTGTCGCCGATGGCGAAGACGTCTCCGGCGGCGTCGCGGACGACAACGATGGGGACGCCATCGATTTCGACTTTGACTGCCTCGTTGACGCCGAGTTCGTCGAAGCCACAGATCTTGGTGGATGCCATGTCAGTTGTCCTTTGTTGCGGTGAGTTCTGCTTCNGGTGAGTTCTGCTTCGATGGCCGCCTGGAGGCGTTCTTCGAGCAGGGGGGAGCCGATTTGTTGCACGATCTCGCTGAGGAAGCCGCGTACGACGAGGCGCCGGGCCTCGTCTTCGCTGATGCCGCGGGACTGCAGGTAGAACAGCTGCTCGTCGTCGAAGCGGCCGGTCGCGCTCGCGTGCCCGGCCCCCTTGATGTCGCCGGTCTCGATCTCGAGGTTCGGGATCGAGTCCGCCCGGGTGCCTTCGGTGAGCACGAGGTTACGGTTTTGTTCGTAGCTGTCGGTCCCGGCCGCATCCCGCCCGATCAGGACGTCGCCGATCCACACGGTGCGGGCACCTTGACCCTGCAACGCACCCTTGTAGGTGACGCGGCTGCGACTGTTCGGCGCGACATGGTTCACGAATACCTGCTGCTCGAGGTGCTGGCCGGCGTCGGCGAAGTACA